>CALLBH010000098.1 GCA_938001945.1 uncultured Robiginitomaculum sp. | reverse complement strand
TGACTCGATTTTGATTGATGAGGCGCGCACGCCGCTAATTATTTCCGGCCCGACGGATGATCGCAGCGAGTTTTACCGCCTCATGGATCAACTGATTCCCTTCATCGACGAAGACGGATATGACATTGACGAGAAAGCGCGTACCGCGACCTTTAACGAAGACGGCATGGAGCAGATTGAAAAGCTCCTGATTGAACGCGATATGCTGGAAGGCGAGAGCCTGTATGATGTTGAGAACGTCACCGTGGTTCACCACATGAACCAAGCCCTTAAGGCGCATAAAATCTTCCTCGTCGACAAAGACTATATCGTCAAAGACAACAAAGTCGTTTTGATCGATGAATTTACGGGCCGTATGATGGATGGCCGCCGCCTTTCCGAAGGATTGCACCAAGCCATTGAAGCCAAAGAAAATGTCGACATTCAGCCTGAAAATGTGACGCTGGCTTCTGTCACGTTCCAGAACTATTTCCGCCTTTATGAAAAGCTTGCGGGCATGACGGGTACGGCCCTCACTGAGGCGTCTGAATTCCACGAGACATATAAGCTCGACGTTTTAGACATCCCAACCAATCGCCCCATTCAGCGTATTGATGATGATGACGTCATCTATCGCACAGAGAACGAGAAATTTAACGCCATCGTGGATGAAATCCGCGAGTGCCAGAAAAACGGACAGCCCATGCTGGTCGGTACGGTGTCGATTGAAAAATCAGAAATGCTGTCGCGCTTCCTTGAAGGTAAAGGCGTCGAGCATCGCGTTTTGAACGCGCGTTACCATGAACAAGAAGCCGCCATCGTCGCCCAAGCCGGCGTGCCGGGCGCGGTCACGATTGCGACCAATATGGCGGGCCGCGGAACCGATATCCAGCTCGGCGGCAATCTAGATATGCGCATGGAGCAAGAAGCGCCAGCGGGCGAAACCGACGCCGCGCGCGAGGCTCGCCTTGAGGAAACCAAGGCCGAGATTGCTGTTTTGAAAAAACGCGCGCTTGATGCGGGCGGGCTTTATGTTCTCGCGACGGAACGTCACGAGAGCCGCCGCATCGATAACCAATTGCGCGGCCGGACGGGACGCCAAGGCGATCCGGGGCGCTCAAAATTTTACATCTCGACCGAAGATGATTTGATGCGGATTTTCGGCGGCGAACGTCTTAAAAATATGATGGGTAAAATTGGCTGGGAAGAAGGCGAGAGCCTGACCAGTAAATTCATGTCCAAAGCCGTCGAGCGCGCGCAAACCCGCGTCGAGGCTCGTAATTTCGACATTCGCAAAAACCTTCTGAAATATGATGATGTCATGAATGATCAGCGCAAAGCGATCTTTGAACAGCGTCTTGAATTTATGACGGATGATAATGTCTCTGACGTGATCGAAGATATGCGTCACGGCGTCTGCGAAGCGATGATCAATGAATTTGTGCCGCGCAAAGCCTATGCCGAGCAGTGGGACATCGAAGGGCTCAACACCAAAGCACGTGAAATCCTCGCCATGGATTTACCCTTCGAGGAGTGGGCGGCCGAAGAAGGCATTGCCGATGAGGAAATGCTTGAGCGGATGCAAAAGGCCTCTGATCAAATGTTTACCAATCTGGCTGAGCCCATTGGCAAAGAGCAAATGCAGGGCCTTGAGAAACAGGTGCTTTTGCAGGTGATTGACGAAAATTGGCGTGAGCATCTGAAACAGCTCGACTCGCTCAAGCAAGTTGTCGGCATGCGCGGCTACGCGCAGCGTGACCCGCTCAATGAATTTAAATCCGAAGCCTTTACGCTGTTTGATAAACTACTCGGAAATCTACGCGAAGGTGTCACGAAAAATATCTCGCGCCTGCTTATTCAAGTTATGATGCAACAGCAGCAGCGCCAAGAAATTGAACAAAAAGCCGCCGCAGCAGCCCCTGCCCGCGCGCCGGCGCGCGCGCCGCAAGACATGCTCTCCGGCATGAGCCTTGATCGCCCGGGCGAGCCCTCCGGCAGCATCCCCGACCTCGACCCCAAAGCTCTAGAAGGCCTATCTCGTAATGCTGCATGTCCGTGCGGCAGCGGCCGTAAAGTGAAGCATTGCCATGGGAATGTGCGCGGGGTTTAGGATATGGTCGATGACAAGGAATTATTCATCTGACTCAAACTCGGTTTATTTTCTCGGCTAATAAAGATTAGCATAGTTCTCAAAGCGGATAGCTATTGCCAATTAGTTGTGAACTTCTCGAATTAGCCTATACTCAAATTTATGAATGAAGCTCGTGATATAGACCTTATCGATGAACTAATCGCCTTACCTGCCGAAGCAAGCTGGGTTGAGTTCAAACATAATAATTCTGACAAAGTTATGATCGGGAAAACCTGCTCCGCTTTATCTAACGCAGCTCGTATAGAAAACAAACATGTCGCATACATGGTTTGGGGCGTTGAAGATGGATCCAAGGATATTGTCGGGACGACATTTGAGCCCTCTAGCAAACTGGTTGGAAATCAGGTATTTGAACTGTGGCTTGCCAACAAATTGAAACCCAGCGCAATGTTTCAGTTCCGTGTAGTGAATCATCCAAAAGGCCGTGTTGTTCTTATGGAAATTCCCGCCGCCACCTCTGCGCCCATTCAATTTGATGGCACGGCGTATATTCGCATTGGTAGCGCCACGCCCAAGCTGGCTGATCACACCCAAAGATATGAGGCCCTCATAAACGCTCTGCAGCCATTTGCTTGGGAACATGGCATAGCCTTGTCTTATGTAACTGGCGATGAAGTTTTGGATTTACTCGATTACGCGTCTTACTTTCGACTCCTTAGCATGCAACTTCCTGACAAATCAGCGATATTCGAGTATTTGGAAATGGACCAATTGATTGTCAAAGATGTGGGCGGCAAGTGGAACATTACAAATCTTGGCGCAATTCTTATCGCTAATGATATTCGAAAGTTTTCGCCATCACTTGCGCGTAAGGCAGTTCGTTTCGTTGCCTACAAAGGCAAGAACCGCGTTGCCGATGTTACCCATCGTCAAGATGGGAGTAAAGGTTATGCCAATGGGTTTGAAGGTTTAATTAGTTTCGTCAATGGTCTTATCCCAAAGAATGAAATTATTGAGCAAGCCTTGCGGCGTGATAACCCAATGTTTCCTCAACTCGCCGTTCGAGAATTGATTGCCAACGCGCTCATTCATCAAGACATGACTATTAGCGGCACTGGGCCACAAATTGAACTGTTCGTAGATCGCATCGAATTTACAAACCCAGGAACACCGCTTGTTCCTCCTGACCGTATGATTGACTTGCCGCCCCGCTCCCGCAATGAAGCCTTAGCCGCTATTATGCGACGCATGGGTATTTGCGAAGAACAAGGAAGCGGGCTCGATAAAGTAATTGCTTCAGTTGAAGTTTACCAGTTACCACCACCACTTCTCAAAGCCAATGACGCTTCGATGCAAGTTATCCTTTATGGACCACGTACATTTGCGGATATGACGCCAAACGAGCGGATTAGAGCGTGTTACCAACACTCTATCCTAAAGCTTATTACGGATACCCCCATGACAAATACAAGTCTCAGAGAGCGCTTTGGGATAGCAACGCAGAATGCCTCCCAAGCCTCAATTGTACTACGCAAAACACTTGAAGAAGGCCTGATTAAACACGCTGATCCAGAGCATCCACGTTCCGGTTACGTTCCTCATTGGGCCTGAACATTTGATCAAGTTTTGATTTCTTAATACAAACTGGATAGAGATAATAAAAATAAATAATAAATTCAATAACTTATACAAATTGAAACATTTGATACAGTCTTGATCATTCCTCCTGTATCGTATGTAAAACGTATCAATAGATTGTAAAAAACAATAGTAAGTGTTCTATATTTGTTCTAAATGACAAATATGACCAAAGCCCTCATCAATAAACTCGCCATTCTCGCGGATGCGGCGAAATATGATGCCTCTTGCGCCTCGTCGGGCACGAGCAAGCGGGACTCACTCGGCACGTCCGGGATTGGCTCGACGGAGGGCATGGGGATTTGTCATGCTTATGCGCCGGATGGGCGGTGCATATCTTTGCTCAAGGTTTTGCTGACTAATTTTTGTATTTTTGATTGCCGCTATTGCATTAATCGCAGCAGCAGCAATGTCGAGCGCGCGCGGTTTACCCCGGCGGAGCTGATTAAACTGACGCTAGATTTTTATAAACGTAATTATATTGAAGGCTTGTTTTTATCCTCGGGCATTATTCGCTCGCCGGATTACACGATGGAGCAAATGGTCGAGGTCGCGCGGGCCTTGCGTGAAGATCACGGCTTTCGCGGTTACATCCATTTGAAAACAATTGCCGAAGCCGATCCGATGCTGATTGAAAAAGCGGGGCTTTATGCCGACCGTCTGTCGGTCAATATTGAACTGCCCACCCAAGCGGGGCTGAGTAGTTTTGCCCCTGAAAAAAGCGAGCAAACCATTCGCAAAACCATGTCAGATGTAAAAATCCGTATTGATGAAGACAAAGACAATCAACGGAAACGCAAGATAAAGCCGACCAATAATGCGCCGCGCTTTGCGCCGGGCGGGCAAAGCACCCAGATGATTGTCGGCGCGGACGGCTCCAGTGATGCCGATATCATCACGCAAAGCAGCTCGCTTTATACCGGCTTTAAAATGCGGCGCGTTTATTATTCCGCCTATAGCCCCATTCCCGATGCCTCCAAAGATTTGCCGCCCTCCCCGCCGCCGCTCATGCGCGAGCATCGCTTATATCAGGCCGATTGGCTGTTTCGGTTCTACGATTTTAAAACGCCGGAGATATTATCGGCGACCCATGATGGTATGCTGGATTTAGATATTGATCCCAAATTGTCCTGGGCGCTGGCCCATCGCGAATGGTTCCCAGTGGACGTCAACCGCGCGCCCAAACATGTGCTGCTGCGCGTGCCGGGATTGGGAACGACAGGCGTATCGCGCATATTATCGGCGCGGCGTATGACGCGGCTAGGTCTGGATGATCTGGCGAAACTGACCACATCAGTGAAAAAATGCTTGCCCTTTATTGAGGCGCGCGATTGGACGCCGGGGCATTTGACCGACCTTGCCAATTTACGCGCGCGCTACGCGCCCGAGCCGGAGCAGCTATGTCTGATCTGATCGACATCGCACTGGATAGTCAAACCGACTATGAAGGCTGGCGCCGCGCGGCGCGTATCGCCCTGTCGGCAAGCATTTCGCCGGAGCATTTATTCTGGCGCGTTAGAGGCAGCACGCCGTCACTGCTCGCCTGCGCGAAGTTACCGGAGAATATAGAGCCGCTCGCGCTGACTGTGCCTAAATCCTTCGTGGACATATCAAAGCGCGTGATTTGCCACCGCGATACGCAGCGCTTTGCGCGGCTCTATCGTATCTTGTGGCGGCTGCAAACGACGCCCCGCCTGCTCGGGCAAAGCAGCGATCCTGATATTGTCTGGCTGACGGCATGTAACAAAGCGATCACGCGTGACCGCCATAAAATGCACGCTTTTGTGCGCTTTCGCAAAACAGGCATCGGGCGGTATCGCCGCGAGCAATTTGCGGCATGGTTTGAACCGACCCATTATATTACCGAATTAGGCAGTCCATTTTTCATGCGCCGCTTTCCGAATATGGACTGGGTGATTGTCACGCCGGAGAAAACCGCCATTTGGGACGGCCATACATTAGAGTTCACCGCAGGCGGAAAGCGCGAGGACGTTCCCGCCGATGACGCCGTCGAAGATCAATGGGCGGTCTATTTCCAGTCCATCTTTAATCCTGCCCGCGTGAAAATCGGCGCGATGATGTCGGAGATGCCCAAAAAATATTGGGCTAATATGCCCGAGACTGCCGCCATTCCCCATATGATCGCCAAAGCTCGCGCGCGCGAATCTGCCATGATTGCGGCGGGCGGCAGCGTCCCAAACCCGCTGGCGGCGAAATTGAAAAGCCGCAAATAAATCGCGCTCGGTCAATTCCTATGCACACGGATTGAATCCGCGCACATAAATTGACCTATCGCAATCATCGCGGCCCGAATGCGCAAGATTTCTCCCTTATGCCCCGCTCACCCCCTATCCAGAGGCAAGATTTGTCATGATTTAGGAGAGTAACATGAAAATTAAAGCGCTATGCACAGTAAGTCTTTTCGCGGCCACAATGGCCATCGCCGCCCCGGCCAGCGCGCAAGACGCGATTGAGTGGTCAGCTACGGTCGATGCCGTAACAGAATATAACTTTCGCGGCTTCGGACTCGGATCAGAGTCTTTGCAGGCTGGCGTCGAAGGTTCTGCGGGGGGATTCACATTTGGCGTTTGGGCCAATACAGGCCTTGGCGAAGAAAGCGTCTTAAATGCTGATGAAATTGACCTCTATGCGGGTTATTCATTCGACATTAGTGAAACCGTCAGCGCTGATTTTGGCGCAACACTTTATCATTACCCACAACTGGGCGAATTATTCGATGTCGGCACAGATGCCGGCGACGCCTCAACACTGGAACTCTATGGCGGCCTCGGTTTCGCCATGACCTTAGACCCAAGTGTATATCTTTATTATGATACAACACTTGAAACCTGGACCGCAGAAGGCTCCGCTGGATATTCATGGGCCACAGGCGAGAATACAAGTTTCGATCTGTCCGGCACAATCGGCACGGTCGAACCTGATCAAGGCGACGGCTATAGCTACGGCATCCTGGGCGCGTCTTATAATTACGCCTTTAACGACGCCACATCGGTCTATGCCTCACTTAACGGCAGCGTCTCTAGCGAAGACACATTTGTAAACTTCACGGACGCGCTGAAGGTCCTTAACGGCACGGCAAGTGAAGTTGGCGTCGACAGCAGCACCGTTTGGGTTGGCGTTGGTCTTTCAACAGGCTTCTAGTTAGCGTACGTCCTACCGCGCAGCGAAGAGAGAGCGCCGCGCAATATGCCCCGTCATGAATTTGGCGGGGCTTTTTTATGCCAAAAAAAAAGCCGCTCCGAAGAGCGGCAGTTAAAGAACCAATGGGTGGTTTCTCAAGGTGTAGGAAAGTGTCTAATGTCTATACAAATTCGGCGTCGATGTTGTCTTTGCGGCAGACCGATAGATCGTCATATCGTCAGTCACAGTTTCCGGGGCTAAAAGGACAAAACCTTTGCTGCCCGTACGCACGGTTTGATTTGACCGTGGAACGGAGCGGCGCACAACTCTAATAACCGGCTTCGTCTTCGCCAGTTGAACTGTCACAGCATCCTGTTTCACAAGGTAATTTGCCGATGCCTCAGATTTTAAAACCTGAACGCGCTCATTTGCGCTAGCCGTAGCCTCAGATGTCTGAATAGTTTGAGCAGTTGCTCCCGTGGAGCCCCAAAGCCCCGCAATAATGCACAAAGTTACGATCCCAGTTTTAGTCATAATCATCTTCCCGTTTCTAGGTCTTCCCAAACCTACTCATGACGCCATGTCATTTGATGATTGATAGATAGATGAATGAGTCTGAGCCTGTGCTGAACCAAAGGCGGAAAAGTGCTAATTTGGGATTAACCATAAATTGTGGATAAGTAAAAACCACGCGCATTCAGCGCGCATTATTCCTAACCCAGCAAGCTACGTCCTATATTTAGGAATTTGGCGCGGCGCGCGGCAATAATATCTGCGGCGGTCATTTCGCCCAGTCTTTGCAGCGTGGCTTCGATCTGGTCACCCACAGTGTTGACCGCCATTTGCGCGTCGCGATGCGCGCCGCCGAGCGGTTCGCGGATAATTTCGTCAATCACCCCGAGGCGCTTTAGGTCTTGCGCCGTGATTTTCATGGCTTTGGCCGCGTCTTGAGCGCGAGCTGCATCACGCCACAAAATAGAGGCGCAGCCCTCGGGGCTGATGACGGAATAGATAGAGTGCTCGAGCATCATGACATGATCGGCCGTAGCAATCGCTACCGCGCCGCCGGAGCCGCCCTCACCTGTAATCACTGAGACAAATGGTACGCGCGCGGCGAGGCCTGCGTCAATTGAGCGGGCAATGGCTTCGGCCTGTCCGCGCTCTTCGGCCCCGCGCCCGGGATAGGCGCCTGCCGTATCGACAAATGAAATAATGGGAAGCGAGAACCGCTCGGCCAGCTCCATAAGACGCACAGCTTTGCGGTAACCCTCAGGGTTGGCCATACCAAAATTATGTTTCAGGCGGCTTTCCGTATTCTTGCCTTTTTCGTGGCCCATCACGACTACGCCCTGCCCGCGGAAATTTGCGGTGCCGCCGAGTAGCGCGTCATCATCACCAAATTTACGGTCCCCGGATAACGGCACATAATCCGTCAGCAGGCGCTGGGCATATTGTGAAAAATGCGGGCGAAGCGGGTGGCGCGCAACTTGGGTTTTTTCCCAGGGGCCAAGGCTTTTGTAGATACTCGCGAGCTGCGCATCAGATTTATCGCGCAATTGCGTGATCTCTTTATTGACGTCAACGCCATCATCTTTGTCTTGCATCGACATCAAATCATCGATTTTACTGTCCAGCTCAGCGAGCGGACGTTCGAAATCCAAATATGTTCGGGCGGCAAAGCTCATAGCAGCGCAGGTCCTGTGTCATGCATTATTATTGCCCCTAACATAGTGGCTAGATACGCCGCGACAAGCTTAATTTGCGGCTATGAGATTACGATTTCGCTAGGGGGTGAGCGCTGTTCACCACTTTGCTGAGACGCTCATCTTGGACATGGGTGTAGATTTGCGTCGTGGCAATATCGGCGTGGCCGAGCAGTTTTTGAACGCTGCGCAAATCCGCCCCGCCCTCGAGCAGATGCGTGGCAAAGGCGTGGCGAATGACATGCGGTGAGACTTTGGAGGGCGGCAAGCCTGCATCCATAGCGAGCTGTTTCAATGTCTGCGCAAAACGCTCGCGCGTCATGTGGCCCGACTTACCACGCGAAGGGAACAGGTAATCAGCCGCGCGTGATTTGGCCTCTATGGATTTTGGTAGAGTCTGCGCGCGCTGGGGGAGCCAAGCCTGAATAGCCCGCTGCGCTGCCCCCGTCAGCGGAACGACGCGGTCTTTGCTGCCTTTCCCGCGCACAGCGATGCAGTCGTCGCGGCGCGTCACTTGTTTGACTTTCAGCGACACAAGTTCGCTCACACGCAAGCCTGAAGCATATAGAATTTCAAGCTGACAAAGAAGGCGCTGCCCTGTCACGCTATCATCGGCTTCTGCGGCATCGAAAAGTCTGTTTACATCATCTTGTGATAAGATTTTTGGCAAGCTTTGCCGCGCTTTTGGCCCGCGTAGATTATAGCTGGGATCCTCATCCCGGATGCCCTCAACTTGCAGAAATTTATAAAACTGCTTAATCGCGGAGAGCTTGCGCGCCGATGTGCTGGGCGCCAGGCCCGATGCGCCATAGCTTTGCAAAACTTTGGACAATTGCGCTGTATTGGCGTGTTCTATATCCTTAACCGCCCCGCGTAGATCAATTAGGTCACGGCGATAGGCATCAAGTGTGTGTTTGGACGCGCCGCGCTCCGCGCTCATCATTTCCAGAAAATTCTCGATTAGCGCCGCGCTCATTTTACCGCCCAATGAAATCTTCGGCGGCAAGACGGGTCGCAAATTCAGTCAGACCCGCCGCGTAAAGCGCGCGGATGACGCGCGATAGGCTATCGGCGTCAATCGCCTCTGGACCTTCATTGCCGAGTATAATTGCAGCCCGCAAAGCCACTTCAGCCTGCGCGCCTTTACGCGCCGCCGATTCCAGCGCGAGGAGCCGCGAAGGCGCGACGCGGCGGCCGTTTAATGTAAAAGCTCCATCCGTAAGACGCTGCGCGACAGGGTCAGAAAGCTGCGCGCCCAGAGCCGTCGCGATGAATACGTCGCGCACGGCGCGGTTTTGCGCGCCGTCTTTGGCTAAAACGCGCGATGTCATATCCTCACCCAACTGCCCTAGGATAAATCCATTTCCCAGAGCATCAGAAGCGAGCGCGACGCGCGCGCGATACGGGTCATCCGCGCCAATAAAATCATAGAGCGGGCGCAGCGCATAGAGGTCACCTTCACGCACCGCCAAGCGGGACCAGATTTTAGGGTCAAATTCGGCGCGCACCTGCGCGGGGATCGTCTCAATCTGCGGCGCAATCAGATTGGCAATCGGGGTAAATATACCCGCCTCTTCGGCGCGCGTCAGCAGCAAGGTTGCCGCTTTGGCAATAACGCGGCCATCGGAGGACGATTTCACCGCCCCGTAAAGACGCCCCCAGCTGGCCGGGCTTGTGTCGGCGCCCATTGTGTTAAGATCAAACTCACCGCTATCGGGCTGCCCGCCCTCAAGGGTCGGCACAATCGCTAATTTGGCGAGGCGCTTATCCAGCTCAATTGCCGACAAGCCATGCGCGTCTGCGATAAATGCGGCCAGTGGATCATCTTTAACCGCGCCGCTCTCTATACGGTTCATCATCAAGCGTAACAGCGCAGAGGGCGAGCCCTGCACGTCAATGTCCTGTTTTACGCCTGTTAGAGTCATCAGCGCCGCGTAAAAGGGTGCATCCTCGTGGCCACTTTGCTGCAATAAATCCATAGTCAATTCCGCCGCGCGAATTTCATCACGCTCAACGTGGCAAAAGGCGCGCAGTTTCGCCCAGTAGGGCGCGGCGCGGCCTTCTGAAACTCCGTCTGCTATGAGGCACGCGGCATTGGCATCTTTGGCGCGCAGGGCCGCATCGGCCTTTAGGCGTTGCCCCCCAGCACCGCGCGCGAGGTTCGGCTCGCGTGCAAATATCGCGTCCAGCGCGTCGCTACGCCCCAGTGCTACTAATTTACTAAGACGCGCATTGACGTAATCCGTATTCCCGTCCCCGCCGCTCGGCGGCGCGCCAGCAGAAAGCAGCACGCGAGCGACCATGTCCGAGACAACCGCCGAGCGACTGGCCGATGGCGCAGCGTCAATGAGCGTTGTCGCAACAGCGGCGCTGGTCCCATTCCACAATGTTGGCGGCAATGCGCCTTCATTAATATCAATCGCGCCAACATCATAAGCTTGCGCGCTGCCGAGGTCTTCGACGTCAACACCGCCCTCATAAGTCTGCGCGCCCGCTATCGGGGCCATGAAAGCGCCCAGAAGCGCAGCGGAGATGAGGAGCTTATGTTTCAAAATTATCTTCCAACTCGATCACTTGGGGCTGCGGATTGGCGTCATCTACGCCTGTTCGCGATAGCGCCAAAATAACGACTCCTACAATCAAGAGAATAACCAGCAAAGCGGCAATAATAGGTTTTGACATGATCGGTCCTTTAAGTTTTTTTGACCTCAAGTGGAATTGTATATTGTGACTATGGCGATTTCTCGACATATTGCAGCTATGAAACTGTATAATTATGCCGTTAGTGTGATGTTAACACGCGCAGCATTTAGACCGAAGGTCTAAGGCCACGCCATTATGACCGCTAAACCCGCCGCGCTAAGCGCGCAATCCATAGCCCTCGTGGGCATGATGGGCGTTGGAAAAACGACCATCGGGCGACGCCTCGCAAAGCGGCTCGGCATGCCTTTTCATGATAGCGATGAAGAAATCGAAAAAGCCTCGGGCCGCACGGTCAAAGGCTATTTTCGCGATCATGGCCAAGAGGCATTTCGCGCCGGAGAGCGCAAAGTGATTGAACGCCTGCTAACCGAAGGCCCGCCTATCATTTTGGCGACAGGCGGCGGCGCTTTTATTCCCGACGATACGCGCGAAATCCTTAAAGCCCATTCCACGACGGTTTGGCTTAAGGCAGAGCATCACGTCATTTTCAAACGCGTCCGCCGTAAGAATACGCGTCCGCTACTGGATGTGCCTAACCCGTCCGCGCGGCTTCAAGAGCTAATCGACGAGCGTTACCCGATTTACGCGCAGGCCCATATCACCGTGGACAGCAATGTCGGCCCGCATAAATCAACCGTGCAACGCGCGCTTAAGGCGCTTGAGGATGTTGGCGCAATTGCCTGCGGGACGTCATGAGTACATATAAAACAGTTCGCGTTGATCTTGGCGTGCGTAGCTATGATATTTTAATTGGCGCGGGGTTGCTTGACCAGTCAGGTCAAATTTGCGTGCCATTAATCGATGGCGGCAAAGTCGCAATTATAACCGATGACATTGTCGGTCCGCTTTACTTGGATGTCGTTCAATCATCGCTCGAAAATCAGGGCATTCATTGTCACCCCATCACCTTGCCCGCGGGCGAAAGCACAAAGAACTTCACGCAGTTGCAAGCCGTGCTTGATGAATTGCTGACCGCCGGCTTTGAGCGCAGCGATACGCTGATTGCGCTAGGCGGCGGAGTCATTGGTGATTTGACGGGGTTTGCGGCCAGCATTTTAAAACGCGGCTGTAAATTCATCCAAATCCCAACCACATTACTGGCGCAAGTCGATAGCTCGGTGGGCGGCAAGACCGCAATCAATGCGCCGCAAGGCAAAAACTTGATTGGGGCCTTCTACCAACCGCAGCTTGTTTTGGCCGACATAAGCGCGCTATCCACCTTGCCCGAGCGGCAAATTAAAGCGGGTTATGCCGAGGTCGTGAAATATGGCTTGCTCGGGAATTTAGGTTTCTTTGAATGGTTAGAGCGATATGGCCAAGATGTTTTGGCCTTAGATGATGCCGCCATCTCGCATGCTGTTGCTGTGTCCTGCCAGATGAAAGCTGATATCGTTGCCGATGATGAGCGCGAACGCGGACAGCGCGCGCTCCTCAATTTGGGCCATAGCTTTGGTCACGCCTTTGAAGCGCTCGCGCAATATAAACCTGATCTGCTCCATGGTGAAGCGGTCAGCGCGGGCATGGCCATGGCCTTTGAGTATTCTACGGCGCGCGGTCTGTGCACGACGCAAGATGCATCGCGCGTAAAAGCTCATTTCACGGCGCTCGGTTTGACAGGTTGGGACGATCTCCCCAATCGTGTTACAGACCACCAAGACAAGCTCCTGCCCGCCATGATGCAAGATAAAAAAAATGAACGCGGCGAGATTACACTGATTTTGGCCCGCGCTATTGGCGATGCCTTTGTGAGTAAAGGCGAGGACGCCGAATTTTTGAATAACTTCCTGCTGGGTTATGACCCAGAAAACACATAGGACGGCCCTAAATGGACGCCATAACCCAGTTTTTTAGCTCACTGGATTCTCAAACTGTTTTCACAGCATTAGGGGTCATGTTCCTCCTTATGCTTTCGGCCTTTTTCTCTGGATCCGAAACGGCATTAACGGCGGCCTCGCGCGTCCGCATGCACAGTCTTGAGAAAGAAGGCGATAAACGCGCGAGCCTCGTTAGCCGCTTGCTCGGAGATCGTGAGCGCCTTTTGGGCGCGTTGCTGCTCGGCAATAATCTCGTCAATATTCTTGCTACGGCTTTGACCTCTGCGCTGATGGTAAAATTATTTGGCGATGCAGGCGTAGCGATTGCGACCGGCGTCATGACGCTGCTCGTGCTCATCTTTGCCGAAGTCCTCCCCAAGACATATGCCATCACGCAGCCCGACGCCGCCGCCGTCAAAGTCGCGCGGCCTGTTTCATTTATTGTCGCGATTTTCGCACCAATTGTTATGGCCGTGCAAGCAATTGTCGGGGCGGTCTTGCGATTATTCGGCGTGAAAAGTGATGCCTCGCCGTGGTCTGCGCTCGATGAAATTCGCGGCGCGCTGGATTTGGGTCATCAAGAAGGCGACGTTGCCAAAAGCGCGCGCGATAGATTGATGGGCGCTATTGATCTGGGCGACTTGCATGTCGAGGACGTCATGATCCACCGCAAAAATCTTGTAATGATCGATGCAAATGCACCCTCTGAGGACATCGTTAAGCAGGTCCTCTCTAGCGGTCATACTCGCATCCCGATTTGGAAAGATAAGCGCGAAAATATCGTTGGCGTTTTGCACGTCAAAGATATGCTTAAAGCGCTTGCGAAAACCGATGGCGATTTCGGCCAGATTGATTTTATCAAAATCGCGCGCGAGCCGTGGTTTGTCCCTGAGACAACTTCGGCCGTATCGCAGCTGCGCATGTTCCGCCAAAAACGCAGCCACTTCGCCCTTACGGTAGATGAATATGGCGCGCTGATGGGGGTTGTCACATTAGAGGATATTATCGAAGAAATTGTTGGCGATATCCAAGACGAACATGACGGCGCGCACGAAGATTTAACAGCCTATAAAGACGGATCCGTCGTGGTCAAAGGCGACATGCCCATCCGCGATCTTAACCGCGCCCGCGACTGGAGCCTGCCCGATGATGAAGCCGTCACGATTGCCGGCCTCGTCATACACGACGCGCAAACCATCCCCGATGAAGGCCGCGTCTATTCCTTCCACGGCTACAGATTCGAAATCCTCACCCGCAAGGCGAACCAAATCACGCGCCTAAAGGTGAGCAAAACCTTCGCGCCGGATAGTAAAAATTAGATAACGATATCATTCGATAGATCGTCCAGATCCGTGTTTAATATAAACAGCGTGTCACCATCAGCAAAGAAGCGCGTGTGGACGCCGCGTTGATCGAAGTTACTGAGCGCCTCGGCCAAATCTGCAAAGCCATAAGCGGATAAATCGATCTTATCCACGTCATTCACAAAGTCGGTAACATAGACAAAGTCATCGCCCGCGCTGAACGTGAATGTATCGCTGCCCGCACCGCCAAAGAATTTATCAATACCGCCGGCGCCGTCTAGCGTGTCATCGCCATTCGCGCCAAACAGCCAATTATTATTGGCGTCGCCTGTGAGGTTATCATTAAATGAAGAACCGAACAAAAACTCGACATTTGTAAGAACATCGCCCTCGGCGTGACCGCCCGACGCGGTTCCTGCGCCAAGATCAATGGTAACGCCCGCATTGGACCCGACATAGCGTGCAACATCTGCTGAGCCCGCACCGCCGTCAATAATGTCCGCGCCCGCGCCGCCAGTCATGAAGTCATTGCCTTCACCGCCATAGATGGCGTCATCGCCTCTAAAGCCCGCGAGGACATCAAAACCTGCGCCGCCGGATATGATATTTCCGCCGCCATCGCCGGTGATCGTATCCCCAAATCGCGAACCCGTAATATTCTCGATGCTGATAAATGTGTCGCCCGTGGCATGACCGCTACTGGCCGCGTCCGTCGCCATGTTAATAATTACACGGTTGGTTGACGTCTCATAGACCGCAGTATCCGACCCTGCGCCGCCATCCAATATATCTGCGCCGCCTCCGCCCTCAAGCGTATCATCTCCATCAAATCCTCGGAGGGTTTCATTCGTTCGATCACCGCGCAAAATATTGTCGCCGCTATCCCCTGTGGTGATAAGTTCAATGCCCGTAAATTCGAAATTATCGAGTGTGAAATCTGTGATCTGCAAGCCGTCAAAACGTATCGAATTGCCACTGCCTAAATTCAGAACCACATAGCCTGCAAAATTCGTCATCATAGATTGTAGATCGGAGAGTGACGTCGTCGGGGCAAGCTCTAGCGACACACTATCTTCGCTTTCAAAATCACCAATTATATCTGCGCCCTCGCCATCGCTAAAGATAAAGCGATCTGCCCCGCTGCCGCCAAAGAGTGTATCATTGCCTGTTCCGCCATTGATAACATCGTCACCCTCCAAACCATATAGGCGGTCTGCGCCGCTATCGCCGGTTAAAACGTCATCATCAAGCGTACCGACAAGATCATCATTTACACCTGTGCCGTCGGTGATCACCTGACTGCGCGTGTCATAGGTTGTAGTGACGATGTCCCCTTGATTATCCGTGTGGGAGATTATGACTCGGCCATCGGCGAGCAGATCTGCGCCAATTAGTGCCGTGATATTACCTGTATTTGGGATTGTGACAATCTCGCCGAGAACAGCACCATCTATATCGAAATTCGTAAGCTCCGGGCCTGTGCCGCTTTCAGAATTTATGAGCAAAAAAGTTCCATCATCCAGCGTTAAAACCGTGTAGTTTTCATTTTGCGGGTTTCCGGGCACAATCGTTTGCGGCGTTAAAATCATGCCATCAAATCCAACTTCTATGAACCCCATTTCGGTTGGAAAGAAATTTGGGTCCTCAACAGTTCCGAAAAACAATACGCCGTTCTCTGTGAATGTGGCTTGTAGATTAAACAATGAAACATCAGAATACTCACCCGAAGATGTGACTGTCCCATTGGCTGGATCGAGTATATCATAGCGCACTGTCGCAAGCGTCTGTCCATTTTGAAATGATCGACTTAGCGCCATAATATGACCATCAGGTAATTCAACAGCTCCTATGAGCAACGTCCCCGCTGCAGAGGCAATTTCGGTTTGCGTTATGGTTTGCCCACCGTTTGAAACCGTTGCTAAAAATGTTTGATCGATGGGGCTCTCGCCTGAGACATCTGTGAGATTATAAGTGGTGAGAATCGTGCCGTCTGCCTGAACCATATGGTATGCGCGGCCAAAGGCCGTATCCTGTTCCGCCTCAGGAATAATCACGCCATTGCCAATGACGCTCCCATTATTATCGAAACGCACATATTCAACGAAATTTGTGACATTATCCCCGATGGCATCATAAATGATCAAGAAACCATTATCATACGCATGGACTTCGCCCTGATATTGTCCAACGCCAGAGTCAGGTACGCTCTGCTCGTCATTAATTCGATTTCCTGCAGGGTCGAAAATACCATACCGCACTTCATATTGATTATTGGCATCTAGAGTATACGCGATAACGACATTGCCGTTGGACAATTGCGTAATAGATGTCGGAGAGAAAAACTCCGCGACCAAATTAGAGTCTATGCGATCAAAAACTTCGATATCAGCAATTTGGGGCGTGGTAGTTAACGGCATCATGCATCCTTTGAAAATTATCAATTCTGTAAATAAGACTGACGCGGCCCCGCCGTACAATTCTTACATTACACATATACGATTACAAATGGCCAAAACATGGCACGCGCGA
>CALLBH010000097.1 GCA_938001945.1 uncultured Robiginitomaculum sp. | reverse complement strand
AATTATGAGAGTTTTAGCAGTAATATTTGGAGTCTCACTTTTTACAATTTCTATGCCTGCGCTCGCGCAATCTTCCTGTGACCAATTTGATCAAGAACTGACAGAAACGCAAACACGCGACCGTTCGGGGTCGCTCGGCGCACTGCGTGGTGAAGCGCGCGCAAAGGGGCTAAATTTCTCAACCTGCGATGATGATTATTCTATCGATTTCGAAGAAGAAAACCGCAAGCTTAAAGATCAAGCGAAAAAAGATAAGCCCGCAGCAGACCCTGTCTGGGGCATCCTTAAGCCTGAGCTAACCAAGCCCGTCGATATTGATATTGTTCTGAATGATGGCGACGTGCAGGACGTATTGCCCAAAGAACCTGAGACATAATTCCCGAGACATAATTAAAGCGCGGCGAGAACGCCCTTTGCTAAATCTGCAAAAATCTGCGCCTCTGGACTATCGTCAAGCGCGATAGGCTTTCCTGAGTCACAGCTCTTGCGCAGGGCCATAGATAATGGCGCGCTGCCTAGATACGGGATACCGAGCGTCTCGGCCTCGGCCGCGCCTGCGCTTTTTCCGAAAATATCGTGAACAGCGCCGCAATCGCTACAGACAAATTGGTTCATATTTTCAATCAACCCAGCCAGCTTGATGCTGACTTTATCAAACATGCGCGCGCCTTTGCGCGCATCGGCCAGCGCGAGGTCTTGGGGCGTTGTGACGATGATGGCGGCGGCGGGCTTAATGTCTTGGGCGAGGCCAAGCTGCGCGTCGCCTGTGCCGGGCGGCATGTCGATAATAAGATAATCCAGCTTGCCCCAATATGTGTCCCACAGCATGCGCGAGATTGCGCCTTGTACCATCGGCCCGCGCCAGACCACTGGCCCGTCATCATCGGTTAAGAACCCGATGGACATGGCTTTAATACCGTAAGCTTCAAAAGGTTTGATCAGTTTGCGATCATGGGCAGAGGTTGTGCCCGCTTGCTTCCCGAGCAATCCCAAGAGACGCGGGGCGCTCGGCCCGTGAATATCGGCATCGAGTAATCCCACGGTCTTGCCCATTTTTGTCAGCGCCGCCGCGAGGTTTACCGCGACTGTGCTTTTGCCGACGCCGCCTTTGGCGCTGGATATGGCAATCACGGTCCCAATTTCGCTATCGCCTAGATACCCTTCGGGGCGGCGGGCTTGATGCGGGCTGGGACGCGGGGCGGGCGTTTTGGGCGATGGCGCAGATTTGTGCGCGGTCAAAATAACGCGCGCCGTGTCTACGCCGTCTAACTCAGCTAGCACGCTCTGCGCGGCGGCTTGCACCGCCGCAAAACCTTGTGCTTCGCTGGGATCAATTCCGATGACTGCCGTGACAGTGTTCCCGCTAAATTGCAGATCGGTCAGACGCCCTGCCGACACAATATCGCGCTCCCCATTCGGGATACGAATTGTCGACAGCGCTGCGAGCGCTTTATCTTCGGTAATAGCCATGACTGTCAGTTAGGGACTGCCGCGCGATTACGCAACTAGGCTGGCCAGTACGCGGCGGCGACCCGTGAACGGACGGCGGCCATGCATGACGATGAAATTATCGATCAACGCAACATCGCCCGCTTGCCAGTTTTGATCAAAGCTGAACTCATCCGCGATCTCAATCGCCACGGCCATATCGGCGGGATCAATCATTGCGCCGTCGCCAAAGGTGATCGATTTTGACGGCGCATTGCGCTCATCTTTCCATCCGCGAAACGCTGCGATGAGTTGGTTAAAGAAAACCTGCCGGCCATCCTCCAGCTTGCGTATTGCCGAAAGCACAGGGCTGGTGACCCGCAGGTTTTCGCCTTGCCATTCCCATATATAACCAAGTTCAGAGAGCCGCGCCTCTGCGGCCTCGCGGGTATCTGCGCCAAGCGTATCACGCCAGCTGCGACCTTGTCCACTTTGCGCGTCGGGCGCGCCGGGCATGGTATGGCTGTAGCGCACGCCTTTAGCTTTGAACGCGGCGACCAGTTCAGGGCGTTTTTCTGCGAGCGCGTCCAGCACCCAATCGCTGCGACATAGCGGGGTCGCGCCGCCGCTGCCTGGCGCAATCTCGCAATAGAAGAAAAGCTTTGAGGGGTAGATTGGTGTCTGCGCCATTTCGTGATGAAGATAGATTGACACATCAGGCGGAGCTTCGTTCGCGGTGAAAACGCGCGGCGTAATATTGACCCGCACGGCGTTAGACAGACTGCCTTCGTAAGCAAAGCCGGGCGCATCATAGGCGCTTACTGCCGCGTCGAAATCATGTGCTGCGGGCACATCAAATCCGCGAAATAAAACTGTTCCTGCTATCGCGAGGGCATCATTTATTTCGGATTTATGCGCGCGGATATAGGCGGCCAAATCACCTTGACCAAGAACGGCGAGTGGAAATTCTCCGCGCATTGAAATGTCCAACGGGGAAATGTCTAATGGCGCAATGTCGCTCATAATTCATCCAATCGTACAAAGCGGCGCTCAGCGATAGAGCGGTGGGCCGCCGCGCCAATCTCAACGCTGCGCAAACCATCAAGGCTTGTCACCGCAGCTTTGCCGCCGCTCGCCAAAGCATCTTGAAACGCGCTGAGTTGAAAATAGGTTGCGCCGTGATGCGTCCCCGCGTCCAATGCGTGTTCTGGTGTGTCTATAATGTCTTTAATCGCGCCTTTGGGACTGCGCGGCGAGAAGGTCAATTCTGCAGACGGAATTTTGACGTCTAATTTGCCTTTATCGCCCAGCACATAAATCTCTTCTTGCTGCTCGCTGCCTTCGGCAAACATGCATAAATCCAAACTCGCACGCGCCCCGCGCGCGAACTCAACGGTGACAAAGGCATTGTCTAAAATATCGGGCGTACGTCCATCATAACGCTCATCCAAATGGTTCACGTCTTGCGCGCCCGAGGCCATAACAGCCACCGCTTCGTCGCGTAAAATATGCCGCATCAGATCGAAGAAATGACAGCATTTCTCGACTAATGTTCCGCCTGTATTTTCGTTAAAACGGTTCCAGTCTCCGACTTTTTCGAGGAATGGAAACCGGTGCTCTCGAATGGACAGCATTTTGATCTCGCCCGTTACGCCGTCATGGGCGCGGGAAATAAATTCAGTCGCAGGCGGCATATAGCGATATTCCATCCCCGTCCAAAATAGCCCGCCGCGGGCCTCAGATAGAGCGTGAATTTCGCGGGCATGCTCGACAGTGGTGCAAAGCGGTTTTTCGATCAGCAATCCCAGGTCCGTTTTTAAAAGCGCTTTGGTGATCTCATAATGGGTGAAATTGGGGGAGGATAAGATCACCGCGTCTAAGTCTTCCTCCGCAATCATCTGCGCCCAATCCGCATAGGCTTTCACCGCTCCGCTGGGCTTTGCGGCTTGCGCCGCAGTCATTCGCGATGTTTCAACAGGGTCAGCAATTGCGACTAACTGCGCGCCGTCAATAAGGGCCAGATTGTTGATGTGCTCAACACCCATCATGCCCGATCCAATCAGGCCATATTTCTTTATTTCCATAGCAATGGATGTGACGGGAAAAGGCCTAACGCGCAAGTCAAATTGGCGACATTAACGCCTTCTTTGCTAAATCATTTTAGCGGTAAATTATGACTGACAGTGCAGACATCATTGCAGATGAATTGGACAGCCCTGAGGTTTTGGGGCCTGTGTCTGTAGGGCATCGCGAGAAACTGGCCGCCGCGCTTTATGGGCGGCGGTTTGAAATCTTTATCACGCTTCTGATTTTGGCCAATGCTATCGTGCTGGCATTGCTAACCTATAAATATGATACGCAATCACAGGCCGGACAGCTTAGTCTGTTGATGCGGCTGGACTTGTTCATTGTCGCAATTTTCGCCGTTGAAATTAGCGCCAAAATATATGCGCTAGGGTGGAAGTTTTTCAAAAGCGGATGGAATATATTTGACCTTTGCGTCGTCGTGCTCAGCGCGATTGGCCCTGCTTATCCGCTCTCGATCATTCGCGCGCTTCGGGTGCTGCGTACGCTTCGCATCGTGACCCAAGTTAAATCCATGCGCATTGTCGTCGAAAGTTTTCTGCGCGCTTTGCCGGGTATAGGCAGCGTCTTGATGGTCATGCTGATGATGATGTTTATTTTCGCCGTCATCGGCACACGTATGTTCGGCCATATTGCGCCGGACTTATTTGGGACATTCCATGACAGCGTCTTCACGCTATTCATGGTGCTGACCCTCGAAGGGTGGCCCGATATTGCCGCGCAGGTTATCCCCCACGCCCCCTTCGCGCGCGCCTTCTTCGTGGTCTATATTGCCGTGAATAGTTTTACGGTCTTAAACCTGATGATCGCCGTGATCGTCGATGCTATGCAAAGCGAATATGAAGCCGAAGCCGAAGAAGAACGCGAAGATATGATCGCTGCGCTCAAGGCGCTCAAGGTCGAAATATCTGAAATGCGAAAGCAGATAAATTAGGTCTTCTCGCGCAACCCCGTAATTGAGGCTTCCCAATTTTGTCCGTCAAATTCAATACGCTCTTTGGGAGATAGCGTGTCGGATATGACGCAGCGTAAATTGACGCTCCATTGATCTGGGTGGCTGCGCGGCTGGTAGAGTGGTTTTATTCCGCAGGTCTTGCAAAACATGTGCACGGCTTGTTTCGTCTCAAAACGATATTCCGTCAGCACGTCTTGACCCCGGGTAAAATTCAAATCTGATTTGGGCACAAAGATATGCTGATAGGCGCTAAGGCCGCATATAGAGCAATTGCAAATTGTGACGGGCGCATCGGCGGGAGCGAGAAATTCGAATTGAACTGCGCCGCAATGACAACTGCCATGATGTTTCATTTTATCCATTATTATTCCTACCGCGCCGCCTGCGCGCTGTCTTGCGAAAAGCGTCGGGCTCGCTTATGCCGCTTGTAATAATTATGGAGCATATATGCGCATCTTACATGTCATGGCCGGAGCCGCCGAG
>CALLBH010000096.1 GCA_938001945.1 uncultured Robiginitomaculum sp. | reverse complement strand
CGGCGAACAATCGACTGTCTTTATTCGCCCGCTTGAAAATCAAGCCGATAGTTTTGATATGCGCCTCGGCGTGCTGGGCGAGATGGAAAAGGTCTACGAGACCCAGCGCGGCCTTCCCGCTGTCACCAAGGATGGACGGCGTGTTTCGCTGCAACTTAATGCGGGACTCTTGGTGGATATGCCGCAGCTCTCGCGTTTTGGCGCAGATGGCGTGGGTCTGTTTCGCACCGAGTTTCAGTTCATGGTTTCTGAGGTTATGCCCAAAATGCAGGCGCAAACCGACTTTTACCGTAACGCGATTAAGAGCGCGGGCGGACGCCCCGTGACATTTCGGACGCTGGATTTAGGTGGAGACAAAATCCTCCCCTATAGTGAACCTGTCCCCGAAGAAAATCCTGCGCTGGGGTGGCGCTCCATTCGTATCGCGCTCGATCGCCCGGGCTTGATGCGTTATCAATTGCGCGCGCTTCTTAGCGCATCGGCAGGAGAGCATTTACGCGTCATGTTCCCGATGGTGGCCACGGTTGATGAATTTATCGCCTCTAAGGAATTATTTAATCGAGAGCTTGGCCGCTCCCGCAAACTTGGACACCAACTCCCACGCAAAATTGAAATTGGCGTTATGTTAGAGACGCCCGCGCTGGCTTGGTCAACGGACGCGATATGCAAATATGCAGACTTTGTCTCTGTCGGCGCGAATGATTTGATGCAGTTTTTCTTCGCGGCTGACCGCGATAATGCCCGCGTCTCGGATCGCTATGATCCACTCCACCCCGCCGCGCTGTCGATATTAAAATTTATCGCTGATAGCGCGCATCGCAATCATACGCCTGTCTCGCTCTGCGGGGAATTGGCGGGGCGTCCGCTTGAGGCCTGCGCGCTCATTGCGCTGGGATATGACACGCTGTCCATGTCGGTTACCGGTATCGGCCCCGTCAAAGCGGCCGCAATGGCCCTTGATGCGGCTAAGCTAAATTCAGTCATTAGTCCGCTTCTGAAATTTGAAACCCCTGTCAGTTCATTGCGCGGCGTCATTTCGCAATTTTGCGAAGCTGAGGGAATCCCTGTTTAAATTGGTCTAAAAATTGCATTGTAGCGCCTATGTCTATCTCGGGTGCACGATCAATATTTGAACGCTTTATGCGGCTTGTCGTGATCTGCGCGATATCCACTCTGTGCTGCGCGGCGATGGCGCAATCCAGCACATCTGATCCCGTTTTAGCCAAGAGTTATTTTGAGCAAGGAAAAGCCGCCCATGATGGCGTCGGCCAGCCGCAAAACTTTGAGCTTGCACGCGAAAATTATCTCCGAGCTTCAGACCTTGGCAACTCGGATGCTCTCATCAATCTCGGTTATATGTATTCAATGGGTGAAGGTGTTGAGCGCGATTATGTCACGGCGCGAAAATATTACGAGCGCGCTGCAGATCTTGGAGAGAGCGTTGCGAGAAAAAACCTGCGTATGATGGATGCGGCCGGGCTAGGTAAGACTGAAATCGTCACGTCTCAGCCTCAGATCATTTCTAAGACAAAACAAGCCCGGGTGCCTGTTGCTCCAAACGTCATTCCAAAGACGACTGACGCTAAGCCCAAAGCCCGGCAGGAGCTCGCGCAAATAGACGCCTTGGACACACCCAGAATTATTGAACCGTCACAGCCAGCCATAGATGTTTCGCCCAAAAGTCCTAGGGCATCTCAGCCTTTAAATAATGTCGTCACAACTGTGGAGGCTAAGCCAAGTCAAACGATCGTACGCAATGCGTCATCGGGTGTGCCGAGTATTTCCGCGCAAGAGACGTCATCGCCAAAACTTATCGCGATTGCTGCAATGATTACGGCGCTGCTTATCCTTGTCTTGATAATTGTTCAGCGTGAACGTCAGTCGCGCAGTGACTTGGAGAAGTATTTTATAGATACATTCTACGAAGCAAAACGCGGAGAGATGTGTCATGTTTATTTACGCCGGCATAATGGGGAATTTACCGAGTCAGAGTTTTTCGTGCAGTGGAACGCCATGTTAAAGGTTCTGATCGTGCGATTTGCTATGCATTATCAAGGCAGCGATCAGAACGTGCTGAAAGTTGCAAATCTTATTCAAAAACATGCCGAAGTTGGTAATCCAAAGGCCGAGTCTCTAATCCGGCAATATAATAATCAATTGCTTGACCGCACCGTATCGGACGTAAAAGCTATCGACTCATTTCATCATGCCAGAAAATCGACTGTTAAATCCCCGGGCGGTCTTGGCGCTTCTGCGGTCCTTGTGAGCTAGGCACAGCGTTATAAGCTTATAGCGCGGTGACATATTCATTCACGACACTGTGTCATTCAGCACGTTTTTCTATATTGCGGCGTTTGCCGGCCTTGGTAAAAGAGCGGTTAGTAAAGGAATCTCTATGACCTCTCCCATCCCGATCCGAAAATCTCCTGAGATCACAGATAAAGCGCAAATGATAGATCATTTGGCCGCGGGCTCAAAACCTATTGAGGATTGGCGCATCGGAACGGAGCATGAAAAAATCGGCTTTTGCGTTAAAACTCGTAAGCCCTTGCCTTATGACGCCGCACCAAACCCCGATTGCGGAAGCAAGCCTGCGAGCGTGAAATATATGCTCGACGGATTACAGCGCTTTGATTGGGACCCGGTCCTAGAGGACGGCAATATTATCGCGCTTAAACGTGATGGAGCCTCGGTTAGTTTGGAACCGGGCGGGCAATTTGAACTCTCTGGCGCGCCGCTTAAAACCGTTCACGAAACTTGCCGCGAAGTCTCGCGCCATTTGCGCGAAGTGCGCGAAGTGGCCGATGAGGTTGGCGCAGGGTTTTTATCATTGGGCTTTCGTCCCGATACGAAACTCGAAGACGTTCCGATGATGCCGAAAGGGCGCTATAATATCATGAAGGCCTATATGCCCAAAGTTGGC
>CALLBH010000095.1 GCA_938001945.1 uncultured Robiginitomaculum sp. | reverse complement strand
GACTTTTTGGCCAAGTTCTAAGACGCGCACAACATCTCCGGCGACGGGATTATTTCGCGCGCTTAATTTGTCCGCATCGACCCAGTAGCTTTGTCCGGGGGCGGTGCGCACGATGCGGCGCGTTTGAACGGGTTTGACGCTTTGCGGGGCAATCTCAATTTGGTCGGAGTCTTGCGCGGCGCTGATAGGGGGAAAGGCCGCGCTAAGACTGGCTGCGAGCACGGCGGCAAGAGTAAAACGTATGGCTGACATAACGGTCTCCTAATGTTTGGATAACCGAGCGTGGCATAAAATATTTAATGCTTTGATAAGCATTTTTGTTAACGTAGGCAGTTGCTCTGCCCATTATATTGGGTTTTTTGAGAAAATAAGTTAATGGCAAGTGACTCTCAGATGAACACAAACAGTTTTTCAAAAAAGCAGGCTAAGCCGAAATCAAATCCTTGGCCAATTTCGTAATCTCAACATAGTTCAGTTTACCTGTACCCAGCACCGGAATGTCTTTCACAGAAACAATCTTTTTGGGCACGGCAATTTCTGGAACGCCGTGCGTTTGCGCCCAGCGCAGCAGCTCTGCGCGATCTGGCGCGGGATGCTCCGATAACAAGATGATTTGCTCGCCCTTACGTTTATCTGGAAGCGTTGCTGCGGCATGCATATGGTCAGGCCACACCGCGCCGGCGCAATTTTCGACAACAGTCAGCGAGACCATTTCCCCGCCAATTTTAGCAAAACGCTTAATACGCCCGCGAATAACGTAATAGCCTTCGTCATCCACCGAGACGACATCGCCGGTATCGTGCCAGCCGCCCTCAAGCGGCACAAGCTGCCCGGGATTATCTGCCGAAATATAACCCTTCATAATATTAGGTCCGCGCACCCACAATCGCCCGGCATCATCCAAACCGTCTACGGGTTCTATGCGTGTTTCAATTCCGGGCAACATTTTCCCAATAGTCCCTGCGCGAATATCGCCGGGCTGATTAGCGGCCAATACGGGCGCGCATTCTGTAACGCCGTAGCCCTCTAGGACCTCCATATCGAAACGTTCTTCGGCAATTTTGCGAGTCTCCTCGCGCACCCGCTCCGCGCCGCAAACGGCAATCCGCACGCTAGCCATGCCATCACCTTTACTGGCGCGCATATATTGTTTCAGGAATGTATCTGTCGCGAACAATACTGTGGCCTGCGTCTCTTCGATGCGTTTGGCGATGCTTTTAGTTTGTAGCGGCGAAGGATGCAGCACAGCCGGATGACCGCTGATGATGGGCCACAATGTTCCCGCCGTGAGGCCATAACAATGAAAGGTTGGCAGCGGATTGAAGAATATATCCGTATCACGCAATTCAACGTGCTGCTCAATTTGTTCAATATTCGCCAGAATATTGGAATGAGTCAGTACAACGCCTTTGGGGTTTCCTTCCGTTCCCGACGTGAAGAGGATGACGCCCGTATCATCTGGGGCGGGGCTTGGCGTGAAGAGCACAGGCAGAACAGGGCCTAGAACGGCGCGCAGCTTCGCGCCTATTCCGATTTGTTCGCGCATATCTTCGAGATAAATAATATCGACAAATTCAGCCATCTGCGCGACAAGATCTTCAAGCCCGCCGAGCTTCACAAAGCGGCGCGCCGTGATGACTGTTTTTAAGGGGGCGGTATTCGCCGCCGCTTTTAAGTTCTTTATTCCAGCCGAGAAATTCAACATAGCCGGAATACGGCCTGCGGCATGAACCGCCAGAAAAGCGATGACAGCGCCCGCGCCCGTCGGCAGCAAGACGCCAACATTCTCACCCGATTGCGTAGTCTTTTTCAAGGGACCCGATAAGGCAAACGCGGCGCGGCGAAGCTCGCCATAGCTAAATTTTCGGCCATCCCCATCGGTAACAATCTGCGTCTGCGCGCCATAGGTTTTACACGCCTTTAGGAATGCAGAGAACAAATTACGCCGAATACGTTTCTGCCCCAACTTGGATATTGTCTCAGATTTAAGATGTACCGTTTCCATATCCGCGTCCCTTTGTTTTATATTTATGGAGTTGCATAGCGCATTTATTAGGTGGCTGCAAAAACACGAAATTCAGTCATATAGTTTATAACTATATTCAAAATAGTGTATATATATTTTATCTATTCATTGATCTCGCCTACTCAGAATATTCAACAAGGAGATCACTATGAAAATCAAAGGCATCTTTAAGCACTTCGCAAATCTCAAGACAGAACTGACGCTTTTATCTGTTGCGGCATTCATTGGTATCGCCGCCGCGTAGCTAATCTTTTCGCGCAGACTCCCGCGCGGTTAGATCAAAGACGCAATCAGCTCTCCCCCTCACAACGAACAGGCTCGCAGAAATTCGAGCCTGTTTTATTTTGGATAAATTATGCCGCGCATTGTCACGAAAATTCAAGATTTCCTAAAGCTCGAAACCTCAGCAGGCTTTGTTCTCATGGCCGTCGCATTATTTGCATTAATCGCAAATAATTCGCCGCTTAGCGGGTTCTATTCAGGGTTCTTATCAACCCCTGTCGAAGTGCAGTTCGGAAGTTTTGAAATCGCAAAACCCCTTCTGTTGTGGATTAATGATGGCCTGATGGCGATCTTTTTCTTCCTTGTCGGACTCGAAATAAAACGTGAAGTCTTGGCCGGGGAATTATCCAGTTTTGACAAAGCTGCCCTGCCCCTCTTTGCGGCGCTAGGCGGTATCATCGCGCCAGCGGGCATATACGCATTTCTAAATTGGAGTGACCCTGTCGCCATTCAAGGCTGGGCCATCCCCGCCGCCACAGACATTGCTTTTGCTCTTGGCGTGCTCGCGCTCGTTGGGTCCCGCGTTCCCGTATCGTTAAAGATTCTGCTTTTGGCCGTAGCCATCATTGATGACTTAGCCGCAATCATCATTATTGCGGTGTTCTACACCCAAGATCTATCCGTCATCGCGCTCGTCTGGGCCGGCGTTGGCACGGCAGGCCTCATTGCGCTAAACCGCATGGGCGTGATGCGCATTATGCCTTACGCGCTGCTTGGCGTGTTTATCTGGGCCTGCGTCTTAAAATCCGGCGTGCACGCGACGCTGGCTGGAGTCGTCACAGCACTCGCTATTCCGCTAACGTCCAAAGACCCAAATCGCAGCTCGCCATTATATCGCGCAGAGCATGGCCTGCATATTTGGGTGGCGTTTCTTATCCTGCCGCTCTTTGCCTTTGCCAATGCGGGCGTCTCGCTCAAAGGTGTTAGCGTAAGTGACTTGCTCGCCCCGCTCCCACTAGGCATCGCGCTAGGTTTGCTCGCGGGTAAACAAATCGGCGTCTTCTCATTGTCATGGCTCGCTGTAAAACTCGGGCTCGCCAAATTACCGACGGGCGCGAATTGGCGACAAGTCTACGGCATTGCCTGTTTGACAGGCATTGGATTCACCATGAGCCTATTCATTGGAACGCTCGCTTTTGAAGGCGACGAGACGTTGAACGCTGTAAGGTTGGGCGTCTTGATGGGATCACTGGCCTCAGGTGTTATAGGCTTTGCTATATTGCGTTTCTTCTGTAACGAAGCGGCAAATCCAAGTGCCGAATCTTCGGACAAAATCGCAACCACGCCATAAGCCGTATATGTAATATATCGGCTTATTAGGGGAAACAGTATGGCTGAAGCTAACACACTAAAAAAGAACCTGACGCTTTTTGACGTCTATGCCATGTCGACGGGGGCCATGTTCAGCTCTGGCCTGTTCCTGCTGCCCGGCATCGCCGCGGCTTACACAGGCAGCTCTGTTTGGCTCGCCTATTTCTTCGCTGGCTTTCTGATCTTGCCTGCCATGTATTGCATGGCAGAATTATCCACCGCGATGCCCAAAGCCGGCGGTACATATTATTTCCTCGATCGCGCGATGGGTCCTTTGATGGGGACAATTGGCGGTTTGGGCTCTTGGATCGCAGTTGTATTCAAAAGCGCGTTTGCTCTTGTTGGGATGGGCGCATATTTAGGCCTATATATCGAACTCCCATTCGTAATTACGGCTATTCTTCTGACAATCGCCTTCGGCCTAATCAATATATTTGGGGCCAAAGAAACGACCCTATTGCAACGCATACTCGTGACAACTTTGGTTGCGATACTCATTGCCTTTTGCGTATTTGGGTTACGCGAGACAGG
>CALLBH010000094.1 GCA_938001945.1 uncultured Robiginitomaculum sp. | reverse complement strand
CTCAAAGACGCTTTGGATGAAGTTGGTCTGCCCTGTCCGGCCTCGCATATGGGCATTGATACAATTCGCAAGAACTTTGCCGGCGGTATGTCGGCTGCTAAGCGGCTTGGGATTGAATATGCTTTTGTCCCGTATATTGCGGATAATGAGCGCAGCTTAGAAGACTGGAAAACGCATGCCCGCACATTAAACGGCGCAGGAGAAGTCATGCGCAATGAAGGCATTAAGCTTGGCTATCATAATCATCAATTTGAATTTGATGATTTGGGCGGCGGTACCACTGCGATGCAGGTCTTAATGGAGAATACCGATCCTGAGAATGTCTGTTTCGAGCTTGATTTATATTGGACTGTATTGGCGCAGTTAAAACCAACAGACGTCATTGCGAAATATCCCGGTCGTTTCCGCGCCTGCCATATCAAAGATATGAAAGGCGACGCGGCTGCGGCCGAAGCTGGAGGGGCGAGCTATGAAGAGCTTACGCGCGACTATATGGTTGATGTAGGGCAGGGCGATATCGATTTCGAACCGATCTTTGCCATGAATGAGGTGTCGGGCATGGAATATTTCATTGCCGAGCATGACTTCCCAAAAATGCCATATCGCGATGCGATTGAAACAAGCTTAAACGCTATTCGAGCGATGCGGTTTTAGAATGAGGTTTTTGCTGCATCCAAATGTTGGCCAGACTGCCGTGTATTATTGCAGAAATGAGTATTGTTAGCGTGCAAATGCGCCAGATGGCTTCGGGCTGTTCAAATTGCGCGTGGCTCATCGCATAGGCGACGTAAAAGATTGAGCCCATTCCGCGAATGCCAAAGAAGATCATTTTGTAACGCGATTGCCCCGCGCATTTTAGCCCCGCAAGCGAAAGGCCTGCCGTAAGCGGACGAATAAGAAAGATTATGGCGAGCGCAATGACGAGGTCTGACCATACCCATTGGTGCCACATATAGGTGCCAATAAATGCACCAAGCCAAAGCAGCAGAACCGCCATTAATATGGCTTCGAGTTGATCCGCGCTTTTATGGGCTGAGTTCTCATAAGGTTCAGCGCTTGTGTTTTTGGCAAAATTACGACCAGCGCGCGCGGCAACAAAGACCGACAGAAATCCATAAGTCCCTAGAAATTCCGCTGCGCCGTAAGCCACAAATGTCGCCCCTAAAACAATGAGCGCAGGGTTGGCGCGCTCATTTGTAGCGTCGCCAAGAGGGCTAAAGAGGAACTTTGTAATGACCCATCCTGTGGCAATGCCGATGAGGATACCGCCAATAATTTTATATATGGCGTAATAGCCAAGCCATGTCGCCCAGTTAAACTCTCCGAATAGAGCGGGCGTCAGCAGAATAGCCAGCCATACAAAAGGAAAGGCCAATCCATCATTAAGACCCGCTTCGGATGTGAGCGCGGTTGACTCCCCGCTTTGGTCACTATTGGGCGGACCAACTTGTACAGATCGCGCCAAGACTGGGTCCGTAGGCGCCATGACCGCGCCCAATAATATCGCCGTGGCCAGAGGCAGACCGCCCAGATAAAACCCTAGCGCTGCCGTGGCCGTAATCGTCAGCGGCATAGCGATGCCCAGTAAACGCCATGTCGGCTGCCAATTCTTCCATCCTGCAGGCAGATCAATCGCAAGACCTGCCGCTGATAGAGATATGATGACAATCAACTCAGAGCCGTGTTCGATTATCTTTGTTTCGACCTCGCTGCCGAGAGGGTTTATCACGGGAAGGCCTATCACGGCGGCAAAGGCGCCGATACAGATGTAAATAATCGGAACGTTAAAAAATATGGAGTGTGACAGGGCAGGGCGTAATGTTAGCCCGAGGAAGGCTAAGCCAATTAGAGAGTAGTAAAAGGCGATAGGATTGTTGAGAATTACGTCCGACATGCTTAACTTTCACTGTTGATTGGAACGATATGCCGACTTCGGCATTAGTCTTCCAAAGGAGAATTATATGCCAGATAATCAACAGGCGCGTACAGACCCAATGCCAAAAGGCAAGCCGAAGCGCCCCATTTTGACGTCATTTATATTGCTTATGATCATTGTAGCAATCTTTGCTGTAATCACACTAGGAGAATAAATAAAAGTTATATACCGCGCGGCGACAATTTGGCCTGCCTCTAATTGGTGCTTTTCATCGCGGTGATGCGTATATATACTGAAACAAAGCAATTTTAGCGTTCGCGCTCTAGAGGATACGTAATGGTACAGCTGACCCTGCCGAAAAATTCAAAGATTTCCAAAGGTAAGGTTTGGGATAAGAAATCCGGCGGCAGCCGTATGAAGACGTTCAAAATCTATCGCTACGACCCTGAAGCCGGCGGACAGCCGACATGGGATACATACCAGATTGATTTGGACGAATGCGGCCCAATGGTTTTGGACGCGCTGTTTAAGATTAAAAACGAGATTGATCCGACACTCGCGTTCCGCCGCTCTTGCCGCGAAGGCGTATGCGGATCTTGCGCCATGAATATTGGCGGACGTAATACGCTGGCCTGTACCAAGGGTATTGATGAGGTCAAAGGCAAAACGATTACAATCTCGCCGCTTCCGCATTTGCCGGTTGTCCGCGATCTTGTCCCTGATCTGTCTAATTTCTACGCGCAATATGCCTCGATTGAGCCGTGGCTACATACAACGACGCCGACGCCCACCAAAGAGTGGAAGCAAAGCCCTGAAGACCGGGACAAACTCGACGGATACTACGAATGTATCCTTTGCGCGTCATGCTCAACATCCTGCCCATCCTATTGGTGGAATGGCGATCGGTACCTCGGCCCCGCAGTCTTGCTACAAGCCTATCGCTGGCTCGTGGATAGCCGCGATGAAGCGACAGGCGAGCGTCTCGACAATCTCGAAGACCCGTTCCGTCTGTATCGTTGCCACACCATCATGAATTGCGCCAATGTCTGCCCTAAGGGTTTGAACCCTGCCAAGGCAATTGCAGAAACCAAGAAAATGATGGTTGAGCGAGTCGTTTAACCCCGCCCCAGCTCTTCAACTATAGACCGCATTTGGGCAGTAGCTTCATCGCTACTGCCTTTTAGCGTTTTAGGATCCACCACTTGCCCGAAACGTAGGCGAGCGGTTTGATTGCCCTTATTGAGCATTTCATGAAATAGGGTGATGTCTTTGAGTTCTCCGTTAAGCCAGTCAAAAATATAGAAAAGCGCGCTGTTTCGGGCTTTGATGTGGAGCGGCACGATTGGGATGTCGTATTTTTTGGCAAAGCTAACGGCGGTGCTCATCCAGCCTTTATCGTGCAGGCCGTTCCATTTGAGAACGGCGAGGCGCCCTGACGGGAAAATGACCATACAGCGATGATCGGCGATGGCCGCTTTCATCTCCAGCAATGTTTGCTTGGTTTTGGCTTTGGTCCGCTTTTCCTCAACCCATTCAACAGGAATGATGAGGTCATCAGATTTCGGCACGACGCGCAATGCGTCGGCATTGGCAAGAAATGTGTAATTTGGACGAATGTCATTTAAAACATTGTGCACAAATAAACCGTCAGCAAGGCCTGTGGGGTGATTACCAATAATCATCAGCGCGCCGCCGCGCGGTATATGGTCTAAACCTTCGGCGCGGGTTTTAATTTTAACCTGCCCGCTGACGTAATCAAAGGCCTGCCGCCCTGTCATCGGCGCCACGATGTTGGCCATTGCGACAGCTTTATCATAACCCAGTATTTTATAGAGTGCGGGTTTAAGGAGTCTCCACAGGCGCGGTTTTTCCATCAAGCGCTGTGCGCGCTCCTCAATAAGCACTTCCACGATGTGTTGTGATTTTGTGGCCGCAGTCTCCATATGGTCAATTAAAACGCCATCGCGGCAGGGTCACGCGAAAATATCACTTGGCTTGATAGGGGGCTCTGCGATAGGGCGAGGCATGACACCACCATATAATGTATTGTTTTTATGCACGGGTAACTCCGCGCGAAGTATTATTTCCGAAGCGCTTTGTAATGACCTCGGCGGAGCCGCTTGGCGCGGCTATAGCGCGGGGAGCTTTCCGAGCGGACAGCCGCATCCCGATGCGCTGCTGCATTTGCAAACGAAAGGTCATGCAACAGATGGCTACAGTTCTAAAAGCTGGGACGTATTTAGCGCTGAGGGCGCGCCGAAAATGGATATCGTGATCACGGTCTGTAGCAATGCGGCGAATGAAGTTTGCCCGATATTTCCGGGCGATCACATAAAATTGCATTGGCCTGCGCCAGATCCCGCTCATGTAGAGCCGCTATCTGTGCGGCAACAAGCTTTCGCTGATGTTTATGACGTCTTTCATGCCCGCATCAGCGCCTTGCAAACGATGGATATGTCTACGGCGACACGCGAAGATATGCAGGCCATCGCCAATACATTTCCCGCATAAAAAAAGCCCCGTCACTGACGGGGCTTTCTAATAAGATGTAACTTAGATTATTTCTTTGTCACGCGCTTCACAGGGAAGTGCTCTTGCAACTTCGCTTTTGCCCATTCGCGTCCACCAAGACCGAATGCGATAGCGGCTGCAACTGCTGCGGCAACCATAGCTGCTGAGAATGCAGTTTCGACAATGCCGTCACCCAGATCCATTTCTGACAGACCCATAAAGGCAATCAGGATAATGATGATGTAACGGATCGCATTCGCCATTGTTTCGCCAACAGCGCCTTTGACCATGCGCATGACCAAGTTCGCGATGAATACGCCTGCACCGATGATAACTGCGCCTAGGATGATTTTACCGCCAAGAGCGAGTAAAGTTTCAAACACATTGCTGACCGCTGGAATGTCCAGAGTAGACGTTGCTGCTGTTAGACCCAGTAGAGCAATAGCGATGAAGCCGATTGTGCCAACGAGCTTTGAAGGTTTGAAGCCTGAGACTTCTCCGTCAAGACCATCAATGTTGGCTAATGCGTTATCAAGACCAAGTGCAGGAAGTGTGCTCTGAGCTAGGTTTGATACGAAGCGGCCAATAAATACGGCAATACCGAGAATGATTGTCGCGCCAATGATCTTCGGAATGTAGGCAAGAACCAAGTCAAGCATTTCGCTTACAGGCTCAGAGATACCCGGAATTTCCCAGATACCAATTGCTGTGATTGCAAATGTAACGATGACAAGTACAGAAACGATTTTTGCAATACTTCCAGAAATCGTGCTGCCTGATGCTGCAGCTTCTTCGCCGCCGCCAATGCCGTATTTCGCAGCAAGTGTATCAACATGAGCAACTTCCAGCATGCTGGAGATAACGTTTTTGATAACTTTTGCGAGCATGACACCAATTGCGAGAACGATGCCGCCAACAACCAATTTAGGCAGATAAGCAAAGATGTCGTTCATCATTGTGTTCAGGAAGCCTAGCTGGTCAGCAACGAGCGGGAAGCGCGCGATGGCCATAAGGATGAACACTAACCAGATGAGCCAAAAGAAGGCTTGTCCAACTGAACGGCCCATATTGCTGCCGCCGGCTTTGGCTTTTGCGCCAAGTCCAGTGCGATTAATTCCGCCAGCGATTACGCCGCGTACGATCAGTGCAACAAAGTAGCCGATCACTACAAGTGCGATTGCTATGGCTGCATTTGCGGCGTTCGCCTGCAAAAACTCCATAGTATTATTTAGTGCATTTTCCATTTAGCCCTCCAGCTATAAATTGATTAAAGCAGCCAACACAGGCCGCGTGCGCCCTCAAGTAAGAACAGCCTCACATGATTGACAGCACATGAACACAATCTTAACGCAATTTTAACAGCGCGGCCACTCTTTGTTCATAAAACGAGTATGAAAACACATATGACAGTCTTAACCACCCTCGAAAACCGTATTGCAAACGGGACCTTGCAGCATGATAGCTCTCAGATTCACGCCGCAAAAGCGCTAGACGACTTACTGGCGCGCTTGCCCAAGCGCCGTATGAGGCGAAACTGGTTTTCTAAAAACACCACTCCGGTTAAAGGGCTTTACCTCTGGGGCGGGGTTGGGCGCGGAAAATCGATGTTGATGGATATTTTCTTTGATCTTGCGCCAACGCAAGACAAACGCCGCGTTCACTTTCATGCCTTTATGCTGGATGTACATGAGCGCATCGCCCTTGCGCGCCAAAGCGGTGAGGGCGAGCCTATAGAGCATGTCGCCAAAGACTTGGCTCAGGATGCGCAGCTTCTATGTTTTGACGAATTTCATGTGACAGACATCACGGATGCCATGATCATATCGCGGTTGTTTGAGCAGCTTTTCGAGCGCGGGCTCATTATGCTCGCCACATCAAATCGCGAACCCGATGGGTTGTATAAAAACGGACTGAACCGCCAGCTCTTTGAGCCTTTCATTGGCATGCTCACGCGGCATTGCGACGTGGTTGAGTTTCCGGGCGCGACGGATCATCGCCTGTCACAGATCAAAGCTGCGCCGGTTTATTACGCGCCTCTGGGTCCAAAAGCGGATGAGGGCATTGAAGCGGCATGGACGCGCATGATTGGCGGGGCGACGCCGCGCGAAACGGTTTTGACGGTACAGGGGCGCGAGTTAAAATTACGCCGCACCGCAGCAGGCGTCGCGCGGGCAAGTTTTAAACGGTTGTGTGAAACTCCGCTCGGCGCAGCGGATTATCTGCGTTTATCTAAGGCTTTCCAGACTTTGATATTAGAAAATGTTCCGCAAATGGCGCGCGAGAGCCGTAATGAGGCCAAGCGGTTCGTGACTTTAATTGATGCGCTTTATGAAACGCGAACCAAATTAATCATGAGTGCTGAAACTGAGCCGGATAAGCTTTATGTTGACGGAGACGGATCGTTTGAATTTGAACGCACCGCCAGTCGATTATATGAAATGCAGGGTGAGGAGTATCTGGGTCTGCGGCGTAATTTAGAGAGTGAGACATAGGCCCTTAAATCGTCATTCATAGAATGTCAGACTTTGTATTGCAGCCGCGCGGGCTGCGCGGTAACAGGGCCAGAATCGAAACACGAAACGGAGACCTTTATGGCACGGGCAAAAATTGCATTAATCGGCGCAGGCATGATCGGCGGAACACTGGCACATATCGCAGCACGCGAAGAGCTGGGCGATGTCGTCCTTTTTGATATTTTCGAAGGCACAGCCAAAGGTAAAGCGCTTGATCTTTGCGAAGCATCCTCTGTCTTTGGGAAAGACAGCCACCTTAAAGGCACAAATGATTATGCCGATATTGCGGGCGCTGATGTCTGTATCATTACGGCGGGTTTCCCGCGTAAGCCGGGCATGGATCGCTCAGAGCTGATTGGTAAAAACCTTGGCGTGATCAAACAGGTCGCCGAAGGCATTAAGCAATACGCGCCCAAAGCCTTTGTCATCTGTATCACAAACCCGCTCGATGCGATGGTCTGGGCCTTGCAGAAATTCTCTGGCCTTCCGCCTAAGAAGGTCGTTGGTATGGCCGGCGTTTTGGATAGCGCGCGTTTCCGGTGGTTCCTTGCCGAGGCGATGGGTGTATCTATTGAAGATGTTCACGCCTCTGTTCTTGGCGGCCACGGCGACACAATGGTGCCGCTCATTCGCTATTCCACAGTCAATGGCGTTCCGCTGCCTGACCTGATTAAAATGAAATGGATTACCCAAGAAAAAGTCGACAGCATCGTCGAGCGCACTCGCAAGGGCGGCGGCGAAATTGTTGGCCTTCTGGGTAATGGCTCTGCATTCTACGCGCCCGCTGAGAGCGCGATTGAAATGGCGACGTCTTATTTACGCGATAAAAAACGTATCCTGCCTTGTGCGGTTCGCCTGTCAGGGCAGATCGCTGGCGTGCGCGGACTTTATGTCGGGGCGCCTGCCATGATTGGCGCGAAAGGCGTTGAGAAAGTCATGAATATCCGTCTCAAAGCTGATGAGCGTGAAATGTTCATGACGTCAGTTGCCGCAGTTGAGAAAATCATCGCCGACTGCCAAGAAATGGAACCTTCATTGAAGGACTAGATTCTAAATAAGTTTTAAAAAAGCCGTCCTTTGGGGCGGCTTTTTTGTTGGACGTATGGAACGTTTTGTGGACTGATGGATTAAGTCAGTATGATCCAAATTTATTCCAGACGATTTAAAACACTCTCCATCACAGCTGGCTTTATAATGCTTACCGCATGCGGCGGCGAAGCGCCTCTGGCTGAAAATAACACGGCAAGTGAGCCAAGCGCCCAAACGGCTGCCGTAACGGCTCAAACCGTTTCAACTCAGGCGGCTCCTATTCCCGCGCCGATCAAGCAAAATCGGTCTTCAAAATCACTCAACGTCCAAGTGATGGGGCTTTCCGGAAAGACCGGAATTGTCCGTATCGCCTTGTTTAATAGCCAATCCACATATGACGCGGATACGCCGCTGCAAGGTAAAAGCCTTGAGGCAAGTGGAAACAGCATTACGTTTGAATTTAAGGACCTATCGCCCGGGGCTTATGCTTATAAATTATTCTTGGACGAGAATAAGGATCGCGAGATAGACACAAATGCGCTCGGTATTCCCACCGAAGATTACGCTTTTTCCCAAGATGCCAGCGCGCCGTTCAGCGCGCCAAAATGGGCCGATGCAAAATTTAACTTATCTGAGGACGCCGTGACATCCCGCCAAATTACGCTCGACTAAGCTGCAACTGGCTAATTCGCGCGCGGCGCGGTATTGAGCCATATGACCAACACAATACTCGAAACTAAACGCCTCATCCTTCGCCATATTGATCCGGTCGAAGACCTTGATCCGTGGACGGACATGATGAGCGATGAAGACACAGTTCGCCACATTGGCGGACAGGTATTAGGCCGTGCGGGCAGTTGGCGGCAAATGGCGACATTGATTGGGCATCAGAAAATTCGAGGCTATGGGTTTTGGTCGGTTGTTGAAAAATCCAGTGGTGACTTTATTGGACGCGTCGGGCCGTGGTGCCCCGAGGGTTGGCCGGAGCCTGAAATTGGTTGGACGATACATCGCGATTACACGCGCAAAGGCTACGCCAAAGAGGCAGGCCGTGCGTGTATCGACTATGTCCGCGATACGCTTGGCTGGACGCGCGTTATTCATGTGATCGCCGAAGAGAATATTGGCTCGATAAAAACGGCTGAGTCTTTGGGCTCTAAGCGTCTTTACCCTATCACCAACCTTCCGCCTTTTGGCGAAGTAACGTGTTGGGCGTACGGACAGGAGTTCTAGTTAAATCCAACCGGCTTCTTTGAGGCGAGATTTACCTGAGCGGCTCACGGGGGTGATGTGGCCGTTTTTCAGAACGATTTCGGATTTGCCGTTAGTGAACGTAGATTTTTCTGTTCCATTTTCGGCAACCCACCACGAGCGATGGGTTTGAATGCCGCGCAGCGGCGCGGTTTCGGCAATGGCGTCTTTGAGTCTCATTAGAACTAGGTCATCGCCCTTGGAGGTCATGATGCGCACATAATGATCTTCAGAGGATAGCGCGTAGATTTCTGCGCTACGCAAAGCGGGTTTAAGCCGGTCTATCAATGAGGCCCGCGTCCGAACGGCAGCGGGTTTGCGAGAAGCGAGCTCTATGAGCGCGCCTGTGCTGCAAATCAAAATCGCAATTATCCAGACATAAAATAGAGTGAGCGCAATCCCCGCCGGAGTATTATTGGGGCTTTGCGAATACAGAACAAAGGCCGATACTAATGCCGCCGAACCAATTGAGCGGCCTAATGCGGTGAGCCAGATATTACGCGTTAAGTTTTTAAGGTGTGAAACGATGTCAAATATCGCCGCGCCAAAACCGCCTGCCATACATAGTCCAACCCAATAGGCAAAACGTTCCGACGTGTTTAATCGCCCGGTGCCATAGGGCGCGAGAATAGACAGCACTAATCCCGCGCCAAAGGATATGACGACCATTGGGAGAATGTTTTTTCGTAGGAATGTTTTCATAATCGCTTTAAATATGCCCTGTCACTCGCGCTTCGTAAATGGATTGTCGCGATTTTTTGACTAAAACTTGAAGTCACTCACGAAGCGTAAGCGGAAAATACGGTCATTCACGACGCCAAAGCCCCGTTCGCCGCAATGGCTCTGGAAAGGTGTCAAAAATTACTCTTACTTATATTCAACGGCAATTTCGCCGAGATAATTTTTAAAGGAATTCGGAATGCTAAATTTGAAATCTATTTTATCACTGACAGTAACGGGCGCGCTCTTTTCACTTAGCGCCTGCGTCACCACGCCAAACACTCCTGAAGTGGCCGCTAAGCCTGCGCCCATCTCGACGCCGAGCACAGAGATTTCAGGCGCGGCGTCTCTGCGAGTTACGATCAATAATATCAAGACTCCTGAGGGCAATATTTCAGCGGCTCTATTTGATGAAGCGGGTTATAAAGGCGGTCCGCAAATCCGCGGAATGAACGCCGATGTTTCCGGTGACAGCGTTGTGCTTGATTTTGCGGATTTGCCCGCAGGCGAATATGGCATCAAATTATTTCACGACGTCAATGGCAATGGAAACATGGATACCAACCCTTTTGGTATTCCGCTAGAGCCTTATGCCTTTTCAAACAGCGCGGCCGGAATGATGGGGCCCGCTAAATGGGACGCAGCGAAGTTTACGGTTCAGGCGGGAGACAACACGCACACCATTACATTTCGCTAGTCTGCATCCCTCCTGAAAGGTCAAAGTCATGTCTGTTATTTCACCGCAATTAAATCGCCGTCACATGCTTCTTAGCGCAGCAGGCCTTGGGTTCTCCCAAGCCGTCGCTCTGCCCGCCTTCGCCGCGGATCAGCCTGATTGGCGCAT
>CALLBH010000093.1 GCA_938001945.1 uncultured Robiginitomaculum sp. | reverse complement strand
GGCATCTATAATCAGTGCAGCACGACCAACAAACCCGGCATGTGGTATGTGGCGTGTGAGGGAACCGGCGACTGGGAAAAAGACAAAGCCAATGGTGATTATGCCCAGGCAACATTTTCACGTCTGATTGTCGGCGATAGCACGCAGCCTTAGCGGCCCTTTAAATGCGCCTTGATATGTGGATTTTTGCCGACTCCGGCAGGTGGCGAAAATTTAAAATTTCATCGGAACAGATGAAGGCGCTATGCGTTAGCCTTTAAGCAAATAAGCCTAGAGGATTTTCAAATGGAACAAGACACAACACCGCTCGCCGCAGATAAAACCGGTGAGGTGGATTTGAATCCTGCTCTCGCGCTGGAAAAACTCGATTCATGGCTTGATGGGTTTGTAAAGCTTCTTCCAAATCTTGCCATTGCACTCGTTTTCTTTCTTATTATTTATGTTCTCTCGGGGTTGGTCAAAAAGGCCATTTTAAGAACTGCAACCTCGCGCGGACGTGCTAATCTTGGCCAAGTCTTGGGCGGTTTCGTTCGGGCCATGATCGTTTTGATGGGCGGACTCATCGCCGCGACCATTGTTGTGCCGACTTTAAAACCCGGAGATCTGATTGCGGGCCTCGGCGTTAGCTCGGTCGCGATTGGTTTTGCGTTTAAGGATATTCTCCAGAATTGGCTCGCCGGTATGTTGATTTTGATCCGGCAACCTTTTGAGATAGGAGACCAAATTAAAGTCACCGGATATGAGGGCACGGTTCAAGAAATTGAAACGCGCGCGACAATCATCAAAACCTATGACGGGCAGCGCGCCGTAATCCCTAATAGTGACATTTATACCAACGCTGTTTTGGTCAAAACAGGCAATGAGATACGCCGTAGCCAATATGATATTGGCATAGGTTACGCCGATGATATCGATGAGGCTTGTGAAATTATCGCGCTCGAAATCGGGAAAATTGAAGGCGTGGAAAGTGATCCCGCTCCCGAAGTCTATCCATGGGATTTAGCCGCAAGCTGGGTCACACTTCGCGCGCGGTGGTGGACAAATAGCAAGCGCGGCAATGTTGTAAAACAGCGCTCGCAAATTATCCGCGCAGTTAAACACGCCCTTGATGAAGCCGCGATTGATATGCCCTATGATACCAAGGTTCATCTGTTCCATGATCAAACCGAGGAAACGGATGGCGACCGTGAAGGTCAGCGCGAGGGCTGGCCGAAGCCAAAGGACGGGAAAACGCCGAAATCTCGCTTTAAAGCGCAAAAAGAACAGGTCATGGGTAAGGCTGGCGAGTCCGACCCGGATGTGGCAGAACTTCAGGAATGAACGCCCGCCTGATCAAGCTTTGGAATGATTTACAGAGCAGTTATTATTTTATCCCGGGGCTTATGGCGCTGGGAGCAATCTTGCTTGCCGTCCTGACCAGCACCATCGATAAGAATTTAGACTATAGTATTGCGCAAAAATTGGGGTGGTTTCACTCTAATAAGGCTGACGGCGCGCGGGCCATACTCACCACAATCGCTGGCTCTATGATGACAGTCGCCGCCGTTACATTTTCAATCACCATGGTCGCTGTCACCAGCGCGGCGGGGCAATATGGGCCGCGCCTGATTGGTAATTTCATGCGTGACAAGGCCAATCAAATTACGCTGGGCACGTTCACTTCGACCTTTGTCTATTGCTTGCTAATCCTGCGTGTTGCGCGAACAGGGGATAGCTCCGGCGTCGAAAACGCAGTCACAGAATTTGTGCCCAATATTTCATTGCTTATTGCGATGATACTCACGCTATTTAGTGTCGGCGTGATGATATTTTTTATCCATCATATTCCTGAAACTTTGAATGTTGGAAATATTACCGGGCAAGTCGGGCGGAAATTGCGCGGTGATATTGAAGAGATGTTTCCGGTAAACATTGGTGACCCAAAAACCGAGAATGACGCTCGCTCGGACTCAATCAGCATCAAGGACTTCGATCATAAAACGGCCTTAAAAGTATTGGCAAAAGCGGAAGGGTATATCCAAGCTGTGCACGAGGACGCTATTTTGGATTGGGCCAAAGAGAACAGTGCCGTTGTACGCTTGCAATACAGGCCGGGTGATTTTGCCGTGCGGGGCGACGCACTTATGCATGTATGGGTGACCGATAAGCCTGACGCGGAATTAGGCGCAGATATGCAGCGCGCTTTGCGCGGCACATACGCCATGGGGCAGGAACGCACGGCCCATCAAAACATACTCTTTCTGGCCGATGAATTAGTTGAGATACTCGCCCGCGCATTGTCACCCGGCGTCAATGACCCTTTCACGGCGATCAATTGCATCAACTGGTTCCACAGCGCGATAAATACGATGATGCAGGGCGAAGCGCCCAGTCCCTATCGCCGCGATGAAAATGACGACCTGCGGATCATTGCCCACCCAATTTCATTCAAGCGCTTTGTCAGCGTCATTTGCGACCAAAGCCGACCCTATATTGCCTCTGATCGAAATGCTGCGATTAAGATGTTGACCACACTCACAGAGCTCGCTGCCGGCGCAAAAACAGATGAGCAGCGCGAAATATTAACGTCACAACTGGAAAAGTTAAACCGCGCGGCGAATGATGCATTAGGGTCAGAACTTGAACGCGAGGAAATCAGCGCGCGCTACAAGCAATCGATAAAAATGATAAATGATAAAGATTTCTACGAAGCTGAACTGGCCTCAGAAAGATGGGGCGGGGGACGGTCTTAGGATTTGTGGAATGAGTCCTTCTCGAATATAATCAAATACTCTTTGGCTGGTATGTTCTGCGCTGCCTAGAAGTAATGAATTTTCGAACATAGGCTCAAGATTGTAATTCACGCCGAGGCCAAATACTTCAATATCTTTCTCAGCTTTAATCGTCTCCAGAACGTGCGTACAATGTTCGGATAAATAATTAAAGGGGTTGTTTTGGAGGGTTGAGTCATCGACCGGCGCGCCATCTGCTATGAAAATTAGAATTTTCTTCGCCTCGCTTCGATTTCGCAGTCTTTGAATGGCCCATTCAATGGCTTCTCCATCAACATTTTCTTTGAGTAAGTCCGGTCTAAATAGATTGGAAAAATAAGGCGACGGCGCGCGTGATACATCGTCATAAGTTCTGTATATGATGTGCAATAAATCACAAAGACGGCCTGGTTGTCTGTAGATCCAGCGCCTTTTCCATTTCTCTCGGGATTTACCGCCATGCCAAGTGTTGGTCGTAAACCCAAGAATCTCGTGTTTTACGTTAAGTTGGCAAAATAAGGTCGCAAGCGAGTCTAAAGTCAGGCGAGCGATTATTGATCCCGCCCCTCCATTTGCGAGCAACGAGCCAGAGTGATCGACTAAAACTGAAATAGCAGAATTTTGGAGAACGTGAGTATATTCTTCCGGTAGCGACGTGATAAATTCTATTGCATCTTCGCTGGAGATTTTTTGCGCCAAAGCATTATACGTATCGAGGTTTTCAGGACTAACTTGACCTGAGGCGGAAGTTGTCGCCCCGGGGCTTCTTTTGGACAGTTCTGCGCCAGAAATTATCGTGTCAAACTCAGTGGTAAATACGGTGTAAGGTTTGGACAAGAATTTTACCCCACATATCCGTCATAGCGATCATCCTGCACTAAATTGCCAAACTTCGTTAGCTCAGCTGTAAAGGACAGTTTTACCGTTCCAATGGGGCCGTGGCGTTGTTTGCCGACGATGACTTCGGCTTTGCCGTGGAGCTCTTCCATTTCGGTTTGCCAGGCCATGTGTTCTTCGGTGCCTTCGCGCGGCTCTTGCCGGGACTTATAATATTCTTCGCGGAACACGAACATGACGACGTCGGCATCTTGCTCGATGGAACCGGATTCGCGAAGGTCTGAGAGTTGCGGGCGTTTGTCGTCGCGCTGCTCCACTTGGCGAGAGAGCTGAGCCAGCGCAAGGACGGGGACGTCGAGTTCCTTGGCGAGGGCTTTGAGGCCCATCGTAATGGCCGTGATCTCTTGAACGCGGTTATCGCTGCTTTTCATCAGCGCGCCGCCCGAGAGAAGCTGGAGGTAATCGACCACGATTAAATCAAGACCGCGCGTGCGCTTAAGACGGCGGCAACGGGCAACAAGTCCGCCAATAGAGAGCCCGCCTGTATCATCAATATAGAGCGGAATTTGCTGCAATGTCGCGGCGCTATCGCGGATGGCATCAAATTGGTCAGGCGTAATTTCGCCGCGCCGAATTTTGTTAGACGGCACGCCGCTATGTTCCGCTAGAAGACGCGTTGCGAGCTGTTCGCTGCTCATCTCGAGGGAGAACAGCGCCACGACGCCGCCCTCAATCGCCTTGTCATTGCCCAGCGCGTCTTTCTCGGTCTTATATTCTTTGGCGACATGGAAGGCGATATTGGCGGCCAGCGCGGATTTCCCCATAGAGGGGCGACCGGCGAGGATAATCAAATCAGACTCGTGCAGTCCGCCGAGTTGCCGATCAAGATCAATCAACCCCGTCGAAATGCCGGACAATCCGCCGTCGCGTTCATAAGCCGCGCGGGCCATATTGATGGAGGCTGTTACCGCCGTCTCAAAACTATCAAACCCGCCTTGCGTTCCGCCGCTCTCGGCGAGATCAAATAATTTACGCTCGGCCAGTTCAATCTGTTCGACCGCTTCGGCTTCGGTTTCCGGGTTCTCCGCAAATTCGCGAATCTCGCCGCCGACGCGGATAAGTTCGCGGCGAATAGCGAGGTCGAAAATCAACTTGGCATAGGCCGGGCCCGCCGCGCCGGACGGGGCGTTGTGGAGCAAGAATGATAAATATTCGACGCCGCCAATTTCCGACAAACCTTCGTCTTTTTCGAAACGGTTTTTCAGGACAACGGCGTCGGCCAGAGAGCCGCGCTGGATCAGCGATGCTATGACATCGAAAATACGACCATGCACGGGATCATAAAAATGTTCCCCGCGCAGATAATCGCCGAGGCGGTTATAGACTTCATTGTCGTATAAAATCGCGCCGAGCAAAGCTTGCTCCGCGTCAATATTGTGCGGCGCGGTTTGGATGATGTCATCATCAGGGAGGTCGGTATATGTGTCGAGAGCAGTGGCCATACATTAATATACACATCAGGTTTGAAACCTAAAGACGGAGAGCTGTCAGATACTCAAAAATCTCTGTTGAATATACAGAATGTGTACAGCTTATTTGGCGTCTGTGGGTAAGTGCGCGATTACGAACAGCCCGTGGTACTCCCGCATGTATCGCATTTTTGGCATGTGCCATTTCGCACGAGCGTAAAGTGTCCGCATTCCGGACAGGCATTTCCAGTATATCCGGCAAAGCGGGCGAGTTGGGATGGACTTGGCGTCGATGAGGCGCCGCCAGTTGCGCTGGATTGTTCAGACGTCTCATTCGCGGCGGTTTCGATCACGGTTGCGTCTTCAACTGGCACGTCCTCCGGGGAGGCGCGGAAGGGCACAATATTCGTCGGGTCGCTGCCGGCTTCACGAACAAAACCTTTGGAATAATTAGCCAGCGTTAATTGCGGGTCGCCATTATCACGGCTGCGCTCACGCGCGCCGCCGCCCAGCGCGTCGGGTGTATTGGCGTCGCCGGTACTATGCGCGAGGTCTTCCCAGCCAAGATATGAAATACCCAGCTCGCGGAAAATATAATCCAGAATTGAATTGGCCATTTTGATTTTATCATTGCCCTGCACGGGGCCGGACGGTTCAAAACGGGTAAAGACAAAGGCTTCAACAAATTCTTCGAGCGGCACGCCATATTGAAGGCCGATAGAAATCGCGATGGCAAAATTATTCATCAGGCTGCGGAACGCCGCGCCTTCTTTATGCATATCGATAAAGATTTCGCCGAGTTGGCCGTCTTTAAATTCGCCCGTATGCAAATAGACTTTGTGACCCCCGACAGAGGCTTTTTGGATGTAGCCCGTGCGGCGATCGGGCAGGCGTTTACGCTCTGTCGGTTTTTCGACAATGCGCTCCACAATTTTTTCGACAATCTTCTCTGCGGCTTTGGCTGTGCGCTGCGCCATCGGGGCTTCGTCATCATCAAGGCTGTCGAGTGTTTTGTCATCAAATATTGCGCCCGATAAAGGCTGGCTAAGTTTGGATCCGTCACGATAAAGCGCGATGGATTTAAGGCCAATGTCCCATGCTTTGCGATAGGTCTGCGCGCAGGTCTCTATGGTGGCGTCACTCGGCAAATTCACGGTCTTGGAAATCGCGCCCGAAATAAAAGGCTGCGCGGCGGCCATCATATAAAGATGCGCGTCGGCTGATAATGACCGCGTACCTAAACGCCCGCACGGCGTCGCGCAATCAAAGACGGGTAGGTGCTCATCTGCCAAATGCGGCGCCCCCTCCAGCGTCATTGCGCCAGAGGCGTAAATATTGGCGGCGAGGATATCGTCATCACTAAAGCCAAGGGCAGGGAGCAGGTCAAAGCCTTGGGTGTCGAGCTGCACGTCAGTCAAGCCAAGCGCTTCTTTACAAAACTCATCGCCCAGTGCGTGACGGTTAAAACAGAAGCGTATATCAAATGCCGTTTTGACGGCCTTGTCGACTGCGGCGAGTTCCAAATCGGAAAAGCCTAATGCCGCAAGCGTATCATGATTAATCGCCGGCGCGCCCTTGAGGCTACCGCGCCCCAGCGCATATTCGATAATCTCTTTGCGCTTCGCGGTTTTGTATCCCAGCGCGGTGAGGGCCTGCGGGACGGCTTGGTTGATGATTTTAAAACTGCCGCCGCCTGCGAGTTTTTTAAATTTGACTAGGGCAAAATCAGGCTCAATCCCTGTTGTGTCGCAATCCATAAGCAAGCCAATTGTGCCTGTCGGCGCGATGACGCTGATCTGGGCATTCCGCAGGCCGTGGGATTTGACCATGGACAGTGTGTCCGTCCAAATCTGCGCCGCGCGCTCCACAACATCAGGATAGATGCAATTGCTCGCGTTCAGCGGCATCGGCAGAACGGACAGGTCTTTATAATCTTTGGCAGCTGTTTTGCCCTGCGCGGCGGCCGTATGATTGGCGATAACTTTTAGCGCGCTGGCTTTATTGCGCTTATAGGTGATGAATGCGCCGTGATATTTCGCCATTTCAGCAGAGAGTTGATAGGCGGCGCCTGACATAAGCGCCGTAATCGCGCCCGCCGCTGCGCGGGCCTGCGCGCTGTCATAAGCGAGGCCGCTGCGCATGAGCAGGCCGCCCAGATTGGCGTAACCCAAACCGAGCGTGCGATATTCAAATGAGCGCTGCGCGATGGCTTTGGACGGGAAGGCCGCCATCAGAACTGAGATTTCCAGCGTCAAGGTGAAAAGACGGCTGGCATGGACAAAGCTGTCACTGTCAAAATGGCCATCATCAGATAAGAATTTTACAAGGTTGAGCGAGGCGAGATTACAGGCCGTGTCTCCAAGGAACATATATTCGCTGCACGGATTGGACGCGGTGATTTCGCCGTCCTTAGCACAAGTGTTCCATGCATTGATTGTATCGTGAAATTGCAAGCCGGGATCGGCGCTGCTCCACGCGGCATTAGCAATCTTGGCCCATAAATCGCGCGCGCGAACGGATTTGGCTACAGCGCCGTCAACGCGGCGTATCAGGTCCCATGTCTCGTCATTCTCGACGGCCTTGAGGAAGGCATCACTAACGCGTACGCTATTATTGGCGTTCTGCCCCGAAACGGTTGAATAGGCTTCGCTATCCCAATCGGCGGTCAAGTCAGGAATTTCGATTGTATCAATGCCTTGACGGGCAAGCTGTAAGGCGCGGGCGACCGCGCCCTCGGGAACGCCGCTGCGGCGCGCCGCTTTAATCTCGCGGGCGAGCGCCGCGTTCTTGGCCGGGTCGAAGCACGTATCGTCCGGCCCTTCGCAATTCACGCAGGCCGCGATGACAGCGTTAAGGCGCTCGCGCAGAACTTTTGCGCCCGCAACCAGCGCCGCGACTTTGGTTTCTTCTCGGGCTTTCCAGCCGATAAAGTCTTCAATGTCCGGATGATCAATATCGACGACAACCATTTTGGCCGCGCGCCGCGTGGTGCCGCCGGATTTAACCGCGCCCGCGGACACGTCGCCGACCCGCAGAAAGCTCATCAGGCCCGATGAGGTTCCGCCGCCTGAGAGAGGTTCACCCGCGCCGCGAATATTGGAAAAATTACTGCCCGTGCCGCTACCAAATTTAAACAGGCGCGCCTCGCGCACCCACAAATCCATAATGCCGCCTTGACCGACAAGGTCATCGTCGACGTTCTGTATGAAACAGGCATGGGGCTGCGGATGGGTATAGGCATCGGTCGCCAGCGCCGCTTTGCCGGTCTGGTAATTGACGACCCAATGGCCGCTCGGTTCGCCCGTAAGGCCATATGCCCAAGCGAGGCCGGTGTTAAACCATTGCGGGCTATTGGGCGCGCCGATTTGCGTCGCCAGCATGTAGCGCATCTCATCATAATAGGCGCGGGCATCCTCTTCGGCGTCAAAATAGCCGCCCTTCCATCCCCAATATGTCCAGCACCCTGCGAGGCGGTCAAAGACCTGGCGTGCATCGGACTCACCGCCAAAGCGCTCGGCTTTAGGCATCGCGTCCAGCGCGTTCTGATCAGCAATGCGCGGGCGTAGCCATTCGGGAACCTCGCCGTCACTTTCGGCAACCGTCTTGGCCGGCACGCCGGCGCGGCGGAAATATTTCTGCGCGAGAATATCACAGGCCGTTTGTGACCAATCTTCCGGCGCGAGGAATTCTTGGGCGGCGGCAATGACTGTCCCGTCGGGATCGCGAAGCTCGCTACGCACAGCCGCAAAGCTAATCCCGCTATAAGGGGATTGTCCGTCTTGGGTGTAATGACGCGTGATACGCATAGGCCGCCTTCCTTGATATTAATATAGGCGGCGAATCGATTAGGTTCAACGCGGCAGCGAAGAAAGAGTTGGGGATAGGGTTCAACTTGAAACATCGCTTCGCGCATCCGAAGTAGTTTTCCTCATCCTGAGGCGGCGCTAAGCGTCGGGACTCGAAGGGCGAGGGAAACGGGCCACAAATGCGATATCGGTAAAACAACCTCGTCCTTCGAGTCCACGCGCCGGTGGCGCGCCCTCAGGATGAGGTTGTTTTTAACTCAACAATATAAAAAACCCCGCCGAAGCGGGGCTGAATTTTGTTAACCTTCGAGAAGTCTCGGCCCTCTTGGCGGGCAGTAGCGCGGGTCGAGATGTTCGTCGAGATAATCATCGACGACGTCTAATGCGCGTTCCAGATGATGCGTGTAGAAATGGTCTGCGCCTTCGATGGGAATGGCCGTGACGGACGTTCCTTTTTGGGTGCGAATGCGCTCAACTGCGCCGACAACATCATCGGGAGGGATGATTTGATCAAGCGTGCCGTAGGTCACAAGACCGTCCGCCGGGCAGGGCGCGAGGAAGGCGAAGTCGTATGTATTGGTCGGCAAGCTCATAGAGATAAAACCGGCCACTTCAGGGCGGCGCATCAAGAGCTGCATGCCGATCCACGCGCCAAATTGATATCCTGAGACCCAGCTAAACGGCGCGTTCTGGTTAAAGCTTTGCAGCCAGTCCAGCGCGTAGGCTGCGTCCTGCAACTCGCCGCCGCCATTATCATAGGTGCCCATAGAGCGGCCGACGCCGCGAAAGTTAAACCGCAACACGCTAAAGCCGCGCTCTTTATATTGCTCATACATGGCAACCGGAATGCGGTGATCCATATGGCCGCCCGCTTTGGGGTGCGGCGACAGGATGATGGCGCAGGGCGCAGCAGGCTCGCTGGATGGGTGATAACGGCCTTCGAGACGGCCTTCGGGGCCGGCAAAAATTACTTCTGGCATGAAAATCCTCTATGGCGTGCGGCAATTACGTCCGCGCCTGCTAATGCAGGTCTTTAATCTTGACTAAAATGGTCGGAATAACTATTTCCCCACCAACTCGTTAATTCGCGCGGCTCTTAACAAGAGCTTTACGAAAAAGCGAGGGTCAAGATGCACTTATTAGGCCAGAGACGAATGAAACTGACTGCAAAGGGACGATATGCTGTAATGGCGGTCGCCGATTTGGCCAAACACGGTCAAAGCGGACCTGTCAGCTTGTCTGAAATATCGCAGCGTCAGGGAATATCGCTTTCATTTTTAGAACAGATTTTCGGTCGCCTGCGCCGCGCGGGAGTGGTGCAAAGCTCTCGCGGGGCACAAGGCGGATATGCGCTAACGGAGCCCGCCAGTTCTGTGACGCTCGACCAAATCATCGCTGCCGTTGACGAGCAAGTCCGCGCGCATGGCTGTGACCCCGCTAAACGCGCGGGATGCACAGGCACAAATGCCAAATGCTTGACCCATGATTTATGGGGCGCGCTAGAGTCCCACATCGGCGAGTTTCTCTCGCGGGTAACCGTGGCCGACGTCGTTGACGGCAAGTCCTTTGCATTGGAGGCGGCGCAGTGACCCGCCTTTATCTCGATCATAACGCCACGACATTCATGAGGCCCGAAGCGAAGGCTGCGGTCGTTGAGGCGATGGCCGTGGAGGGGAACCCTTCCGCGCAGCATGCCGATGGCCGCGCAGCCAATGGCATTATTTCAACTGCGCGCGAGGCGGTTGGCCTCGCTATGGGCGTGTGCGCGCAAGATATTGTCTTTACGGGCGGCGGCACGGAGGCGGACAACACAGCGGTCTTTTCCGCGTGGACGGCAGGGTGCCGCAAAATGCTGTTCTCTGCGGCGGATCATCCGGCGACCTACCGCGCGGCGGAGCAGTGGGGATGCCCGCATGAATTTATCCCTGTCGATAGCAATGGCGTCACGGATACGGCGTGGCTAAAAACGCGCCTTCAAGGTTGGGATGAGACGGATGGCCGTCCCTTTGTCTCTATCGCCGCGGCCAGTAGCGAGACGGGCGTGATACAGCCCGTCGAAGCGGTTGCCGATATGGTTGCAGACGCGGGCGGATTACTCCTCGTCGATGCAGTCCAAGCGCTTGGTAAAATCCCGATGACCTATATTGCCGATTATATTTCAGTGTCCGCGCATAAGATTGGCGGGCCCAAAGGCGTTGGCGCGCTCTATGTGTCACCTGACGCGCCCGCGCAGTCACTGCTATGCGGCGGCGGGCAAGAGCGCCGCAAACGCGCGGGCACAATGAATGTCGCGGGCATTGCCGGATTTGGCGCCGCCGCGGCTGCGTTGGGGGATATATCGGCAGTTAAAGACTTGCGCGACGCGCTAGAGGCGGGCCTTAAAGCGATGGAGCCGCAATTGACTGTCTTTGGCGAAGGCGTAGAGCGTCTTCCGAACACGTCATTCTTCGCTGTGCCGGACACAGGCTCGATGACGTTGATGATGCAGCTAGATCTAGAGGGCATATCCGTGTCGACCGGAACGGCGTGCTCCTCGGGGAAAGTCGGCGAGAGCCGCACACTTAAAGCGATGGGCGTTTTGGACAAAGCCCCAAAGGGCGCAATTCGCATAAGTTTATCACACCATAACACGATGTCAGACGTAGATAGATTTCTAGCCTCTTGGGCCAAGATCAGACGTAAAGAACGGAAAGCCGCATGACCGATCTATCACTGTCAAATAATCACTCCCGCTCATCCCTGCGAAGGCAGGGATCTGTTGTGGGAACTGCAGCGTTGCAAAAGATCCCTGCCTTCGCAGGGATGAGCGGAAATTGGATAAAAGCAAAATAATATGAACACGAAAACCGACACATTAAAGCCCGCCAAGGATTCCATCGACGCCTCCACCGTAGAAGGCGTAAAGTCGCTTGAGGCGGATAAATATAAATATGGCTTTGATAGCGATATTGAGCAAGAATTCGCGCCCAAAGGTTTGAACGAAGATATTGTTCGATTTATTTCCGGCAAAAAAGAAGAGCCGGAATGGTTGCTTGAATGGCGTTTGGAGGCTTATCGCCGCTGGCTTACGCTCGAAGAGCCTGAATGGGCGATGGTGGATTATCCGAAAATCGACTTCCAAGACGCTTATTATTACGCCGCGCCGAAACGCGACGAAGACAAGCCGCAATCATTGGACGAAGTCGATCCTGAGAT
>CALLBH010000092.1 GCA_938001945.1 uncultured Robiginitomaculum sp. | reverse complement strand
GCCTTGCCGATATTTGCTCTTCCTTTGATCGGCTTAGCCATATTTGTAAGCCGCTTTGACGGATGGATTTATGCGGCTGCGGCCCTGCTATGTGTTATCGCCAGCCTTGTGATTTCTTCGTGGGTTTGGCGCGCCTCACCCCCATCAGATGAACCCTAAATTAATGCAAATCTGAGCCCTCGCAGGGACGTGACTTGCGAAATGAACGTCCAAAGCCTATATCTAAGATAGAGAGAGGGCGATAACATTTGGAGATGACGATGGCCTTTCGTTTAAAAACGCTCATGATTGCCGGCGCAGCGGCGCTATTAACAGCCTGCGCGACCGCAACACCTTACCAAGCCGCGCAGAAATCTGGCGCCTATGGATTTGATCAACAGCAGATTGAAAGCAACCGCTTTACGGTAAGCTTTTCGGGCAACAGCCTGACTGATCGCGAAACAGTTGAAACTTATATGCTGTACCGCGCCGCAGAACTGGCCGTGAATAATGGCTATGATCATTTCACTGTCGCTGGCGCAGAAACCGACGCAAAGAAACGCGTCATCGCAACGTCGTCGCCATTTGCTGGATTTCGTGATCCTTATTATGGCGGATTTTCGCCGCGTTATGATTTCTACCATCCACGTTTAGGCTGGCGCAGCGCCTTTAATCGACGCCCCGGATTTCATCGCGCGCGCAGAGGCGGCTTTTACTCCGGTTTTGGCGGACGGTTCTATGACCCGTTCTATGATGACTTTGATTATCGCGAAGTGACACGATTTAAAGCTAACGCCCAAGTCGTGATGGGGCGTGGTCCAAAACCTGATGACATTAAGAGCTTCAATGCCCGTGAAGTCCTTACAAATTTAGGCCCCAAGGTCGTCTATCCCGCTGAGGAATCATAGGCTATAGATCGGCGCATGATTACGCGCCGCTGTTTTAATTCCCGCCTTCTGGCCGCCTCCACCGGGGCGGCCTTTGCGCTTCCGCTCACAAGCTGCTCAGGCCCAAAGCCGGCATATAAGCTTCAGGTGGAGAACGGCCTCACTCATATGACAAGCCGCGCTTTTGGCCAAGATGTCTCTATCACAACGGGCCCGATCGCGCCCGAGCGCAGGACGCGAATATTTGACAGCATCATAGAACGCCTAAGTGAACTTGAGGCTATCTTTGATCCTCATGTCGCGACAAGTGAGCTAGCGCAGCTTAATGCAAATGGACGCCTTGAAACACCGTCCGCATTTCTCGTGGCGCTCAATCAATTTTCTCGGGAGATGAAGATCTTGACCAATGATACGGTAAATGTCGCCGCCCGGCCCCTTCACGTTTTATATTCAAAAAGCTCTGAACCGGATGCAAATGATTTGGCCGCCGCCCTAAAACTTAGCACAGGATATGCCACCGGTACGCAAAACAGATTGCGTGTGACGCGACCCGGAACTCAAATTGATTTCAAGGCCTATCTAAGCGGCTTTGTGGTCGATATTCTAAGCGCGCAAATTTTGGGGGCTGATATATCCCATGCGCTGATTACAACGGGCGAGGCCCACTATGCCATCGGAACCCAGCCAGATGAAAAGCCTTGGACCATTGATCTTGCCGCGGCGACGTTGCCGCTTGAAAACGCAGCGCTTGTGACCTCTATGCCGCATAAGGGCACACTTATTGATCCGCGCGTCGGCGCATTGCCTGCGCTGCATGAACGCGTCAGCGTCATCGCAAGCCAAGCCGTTATGGCCGATGCGCTCTGCAGTGCCTTTTCAATGATGCCCATCCGCGAAATTTCAACCCGCCGCGCTGCCATTCTAGACGGCGGCCTGACCCAAAAGTTAGAGATATATGTAACAGACCTCTCCGGGCAACTCGTCGCGCTGCGCGGTTAATCCCGCACTTCATAGAGGCGTTGCATACTGCGTCATTTTGCACCTGACTCCTGTTGCGAATAATTCGCATTTACGCTTGTAGTTAATAATCATTCGCAATAAGACGCGTCCATAACCGAATTATGGATGCCTAATTATGCGCACTGCACTTAAACTTGGAGCCCTGCTGGCGAGCTCCGCCCTGATGACGGCTCCGGCCTTCGCTCAAGACATCGAAGATGAAGTGATCGCCACAGGACAGGCGCTCTCATTTGATGAGCTTAACTCTGTCAAAACGCCGACACCGATTATCAATGTCCCCCAGAGCCTGACGATTATTTCCGACATTCAAATCAAAGAGCAAGGCTTTGGCTCGGTCGGAGATATTCTGCGTTACACGCCGGGCCTCTCTGTTAGTCAGGGCGAAGGGCATCGCGATGCGATCATTATTCGCGGCAATCAGAGCACGGCAGACTTCTTTATCGACGGGGTGCGCGATGACGTTCAATATTTCCGCCCCCTCTATAATGTCGAGCAAGTCGAAATTCTGCGCGGATCAAATGCACTCCTCTTTGGGCGCGGCGGCGTAGGCGGAATTATCAACCGCGTGCAAAAATCCCCCGAACTTGGTGAGCAATTTACCGATCTAACGGCGAGCTATAATACGCTTGGCGGATTTTCATTTGCAGGTGACACAAATCTAGACGTGTCCGACACAATGGGTGTGCGCTTGAATGGATTCTATGAGCGGTTAGATAATCACCGCGATTTCTATGATGGAAATCGCTACGGCCTAAACCCAACAATAAAATTCGAAGTGAGTCCGCAAACGACAGTCAATCTATCCTATGAATATCTCAATGATGACCGCGTCGTAGATCGCGGTGTTCCCTCCACCGAATCTGATACAGGCGCGCGCCCTGACGTTCCGCTCGAAGGATTTGAAAACACATTCTTTGGCTCGCCTGATGATAATTTGACAACACTCGCAGCCAATATCGTCCGCGGACGCGTCACGCATAATTTTTCTGAAAATTGGAACGTAAATATCACGGCGCAATATGCGGATTATGACAAGCTTTATCAGAACATCTATCCGGCCGGATTCGACGCCGATGCCGCCACAGTCACGCTGGATGGTTACCAAGATATAACGGCCCGCGAGAATATCTTCGTCCAAGGCAACATCGTCGGAGAATTTGAAACAGGCGCGCTTCATCATACGCTCTTGATCGGGACAGAAATTGGGAGTCAAGACACGGCCAATGCGCGTAATGATACATTATTCGCGGCGAGTAATGATAACAAAATTACAATTCCTTTCTCTGACCCGCTGAGCATTCCAAGCTTCACATTCGGATCTCCCGCGCGCGACCGCGCCTCAGATGTCACAACAGTCTCCGCCTATATTCAAGATCAAATTGATCTGACTGATAAGTTCATTCTGGTGCTGGGCGCACGCTTTGATAGCTTTGATATTGATGTCAATGACATCCGAAATGATGGCCAATTCAGCCGCAAAGATGAAGAAATTACGCCGCGTCTTGGCGCGATCTATAAACCCGCCGAGAATGTCTCCATCTATGCCAGCTATAGCGAGACCTTCCTGCCGCGCTCGGGAGATCAATTCCTGACGCTCAATCTGGATAGCGAAAGCACAAAGCCGCAATTCACAGAAAACCGTGAAGTCGGCCTGAAATGGGATATCCGCCCTGACCTTAGCCTGACGACCGCGTTCTTCCAGCTTGACCGCGAAAGCTTTACATCTGTTGACCCCGAAGACGCTTCGCAGCTGATTACGGTTGACGGCGCCCGCACCAATGGCTTTGAAATTCAACTCACGGGCCAACTTACGGATAAGTGGTTCATGACTGCTGGCTATGGCTATCTTGACGGCGAAGTCGAAGACATTAGCGCAGTTGGCACAGCCGTTGAACCGGGCAGCTTGGACGGAAACAAAACCCGCCAAACGCCGGAGCATATGTTCTCGATCTGGAATAATTATCAGGTCAATGAAAAATTCGCTGTCGCGGCGGGTTGGACCTCTCAGGATAGTTTCTTTGTGCGCGAAGACAATAATGTCGAAGTGCCCGGATTTACCCGCGTCGATGCGGCGGCTTATTATGATCTGGATGAAACGCTACGTTTGCAGGTGAATATCGAAAACCTATTTGATACGGATTATTTCCCGGACGCCCATAGCAATGATAATATCTCAACAGGCGCACCGCTGAATGCGCGCTTCACGATGGCCAAACGCTTCTAAACTCTCGTCACATTCCAGATAAAAGGCCGGGTCATTGCCCGGCCTTTTTTTGGTTAACGCGGCGGCATTCTTGCGCCGGCATCGGCGCGGAGATGTTCGCCGTTGATATAAATATTCTCGGCCATGAATTCGACGACCTTGGCGTATTCCTGCGTCGTTCCGAAGCGGTTCGGAAACTGCACATGGGCGCGCAAATTCTCTTTCACTTCGGGCTTCATCTGCTCATAAATCGGAGTCTCAAAAAAGCCCGGCAAAATCGTATTACACCGAATACCTTCGCGGGCCAGATCACGGGCCATCGGCAAAGCCATCGCTAAAATCCCGCCTTTGGATGAGCTATAAGCGACTTGGCCGATTTGACCGTCTTGGGCTGCGACAGAAGCGGTGTTGATAATCACGCCGCGCTCGCCGTCCGGTGCCATTGGCTCAAGGCTCATCATGCCCGCCGCAGATTTCGCCGCGCAGATAAAGGTCCCGATCAGATTGATATTGATGATGCGGGTATAGAACGCAATATCATGCGCCATGATCTCGCCCGTATCGCGCTTACGAGAGGCCGTTTTCATGCCGCCGCCAATACCGGCGCAATTGACCATGATACGTTCCTGACCATTGGCCGCGCGCGCCGCAGCAAGGCCGTCATCAACGCTAGCCTCGTCGGCGACATTGACCTTATGAAAGCTTCCGTCAATCTCTTTCGCTACGCTTTGGCCGCGCTCTTCATTCATGTCGAAAATTCCGACCTTCACGCCGCGCGACGCCAAGAGGCGGGCCGTACCTTCGCCGAGGCCTGACGCGCCGCCGGTGACAATGGCTGTGACTGAATTATCTAATTTCATGCGATGGTCCTATCCTTATTGTGCTTTGATACGCTCTTATAGAAAAGCATGCAGCCCTGAAACTAAAAAGCCGCCCCAATGCAACACGGCATTGGAACGGCGATGCTGATCCGATGTGGGGCAAATCAGCTAAACGCCGATAGACGAAAGCTGAGGCGTCTACCACAGGTTTTTTCATACAAATCGCAGTTAGTAAGAGGCGGGCGCTAAGCTTTACCTGTCGACACCGCAACCATCGCCGCGCGTAATGTACGCTCACCCAGCGTGAACCCTGTTTGCATTACCTCGGCCACATCACCTTTTTCTTCTGATGATGGGATATTCGCGACAGCTTGGTGGACATTGGGATCAAATTTAGAGCCTTTGCCCGCAACAGCCTTAACGCCGTGACGCGCCAAAACAGCCATCAAGTTTTTCTCGGTTAGCTCAATTCCTTCAAGGAGGCTCTTGGCATTCTCGCCCATATTCTCACGGGCCTTACCATCCAGATTAAGAAGCGCGCGAGACAGATTGTCATGCACGGACAGCATATCCACGGCAAAGCGCTCAATGGCGTAAGTGCGCGCCGCAATAGATTCGCGCTCGGCGCGTTTCTTCACATTTTGCGCGTCCGCCAGGGCGCGCAGGGCGCGGTCTTTCATGTCAGCCACTTCGGCCTCAAGCGCCGCAATTTTTTCTTCCGCTGTTGGCTCAGCAGGGGCATCAGGTTCAGACGCTTCAGCAGATTCTGGCGCATCCGCCTTGGCTTCGTCTTCGGCCTTAGCCGCCTCTGTCTTCGCTTTGATTTGATCTAAGACCGCATCCAGCTCGTCCATAGTCGGCTCTATGTCTGTTTTTTTCGTACTCATATTCAGTCCTTCGGATTGCCTAGCAACCGTCCTACAATTTGGGCCGTATAATCCACCATGGGAATGACCCGCGCATAATTTAGCCGCGTCGGCCCAATGACCGCTACGGCGCCGATAATCTGGGCGTCGGCCCCGACATAGGGCGCGACCACCATTGAGCTTCCGGATAACGCAAAGAGCGGGTTTTCAGACCCGATAAATATCTTCACGCCATCTGCTGTTTCTGTCCGATCCAGCAAATCAATCAGCGCTTCTTTACGTTCAAGTTCTTCGAACAAGCGCTGTACGCGCTCTAAATCGGTTTGCGCTTGCACATTGTCAAGAAGGCGTGAGCGTCCGCGCACAATTAAACTGCGTTTTTTATCACCCGACCAATCGGCCAGACCCTGCCGTATCAAATTGGTTGCGGCGCTATCCAGCGCAGCGCGGCCTTCATTCAGCTCTGAGAGGATTTGCGTGCGCGATTGATCCAGCGTTTTACCTTTAAGGCGCGCCGAGAGATAATTGCCCGCCTGCTCAAGCTGGGCCGGCAATACGCCGCGCGGCAAATTCATGATGCGGTTTTCGACTTGCCCGTCGGCATAGACTAATACGGCCAGAGCTTTACGTTCATCCAAGCTGACAAATTCGACATGACGCAGCGGACTTTGCATAGACGGGGTCAGCACCAACCCCGCACCGCCTGCCAAACCCGACAATACGGATGAAGCGCGCGATAAAATATCATCGGGCGTTTCATTGCTCGCCTTGATTTGCGCCTCAAGCTGAGCGCGCTCCGATTTGGCTAGATCACCAATTTCGAGGAGGCCATCGACAAAAAGCCGCAAGCCTTGCTGTGTCGGGCGACGGCCCGCACTGATATGATCTTTGCCGAGCAAACCCAGCTGTGAAAGTTCGGCCATGATATTGCGTATGGTTGCGGGAGACAGCGACACTCCGCCCTGATCAGAAATATGTTGCGCCAGAGACTTCGACCCCACCGCTTGACCCGTTGACAAATAAGTCTGCACAAGATCGCCAAACACAGACCGCGCCCGCGCATCAAGCGCAGCGAGCGGCGAACCGGGCAATATGAAATCGGTTGGGGTCATGCATGATATATAGGGGGGCGGCGCGCCAAGGCCAAGCTTGATGGTAGATTTATACGGCGTATATTTTGATAGGTAGAACTGTGCAGGAAAGTGAGGGTCAACCCAGACACATCAACAGCTCTCGCCCCCATCCCCTCGACCTACGGTCGACGGACTTCCCCTGCAGGCGGGGGACTGCGTCGACCAGGAATGGGTTCAGTGAACCCATTCCCAGAGCAGCCGAAACCGACAGCGGTTTCGGGACATACGCTCCAATCACTCCACTGGAGTGATTGCGGTCGCTCCGTCTCCCCTGTTTACGGGGGAAGTGGGCCCGCCGAAGCTTTAGCGAAGGCGGGGTCGATGGGGGCTTATCTGTTTCTAATCTCTCATTTCATGTCCGTTGTTCGTTAATGTCTTCGATGTTTCGTTAAGTGGGGCTGTCCGTGCGGGACTTAATCAAACTGGAGTACCAAAAGTAAAAAAGTGTTTCGTCTAAAAAAATCCCTGCCGCCCCCACGGATCGCTCCGCATTGGCAACATGTAACTTAGAAC
>CALLBH010000091.1 GCA_938001945.1 uncultured Robiginitomaculum sp. | reverse complement strand
GATACGCCTTATCCTCATGCCCAAGAATGGGCCTATTTTCCCGGACCAAAACGCGTCGCCAATGCGCTACGCAAAATTATGGATGCAGCATAATGGGTCAATATTTATACAAACTCCCTGATATTGGCGAAGGTGTCGTCGAAGCCGAAATTACGGCGTGGCACGTTGCGGTTGGTGACACGATTGAGGAAGACGCGCCGATTGCGGACGCGATGACCGACAAGGCCACGATTGAATTAACCAGTCCTGTCGAAGGCGTGATCCAGTCCATTGCCTGCGAAGAGGGCGAACTGCTCGCTGTCGGCGCAGTCTTAGTCACGATTAAAACCGAAGGCGATGATGATGCGGCCGAGGAAATACCCGCCGCGCCGCCTAAGCCCGTCAAAGCGCCCGACCCTATCGATGCGACCGCACCAAAACCCGTGTCGCCCAAGCCTGCAGCTGCTATCGCTTCGCCGCAAAAGCGCCGCGCCTCCGATGGCCCTGCGCTTGCGTCGCCTGCTGTAAGGCAGCGCGCGAGCAGCCTGTCGATTGACTTATCCACCGTTGAAGGCTCTGGCCCTGATGGCCGTATTAGCCACGCCGATTTAGACGCGGTTTTGCAAGCGGGACAAAGCGCTCCCGCAGCTTCTGTTTTTAATACGCCGCCCATTTCTGCTACCCCAGTTTCCACGCCATCCGCAAAACCCGAACCTGCCGCAGAGCAAGAGGGCGAGACGCGCGTTAAAGTCATAGGGTTGCGCCGCGTGATCGCGCAGCGCATGCAAGAGGCCAAGCGCCATATTCCGCATTTCACTTATGTCGAAGAAATTGACGTGACCGCGCTCGAAGCTTTCCGCGCGCGGGCCAACCAAAAATCCAGCGACGGCGCGCCCAAGCTCACTGTACTGCCTTTGCTCATTAAAGCGCTATCGCAAACGCTGCGCGATTGGCCGCAATTTAATGCGCGCTACTATGACGAGGCCGGTTATGTTAGCCGCTTTGATCACTTAAATCTCGGCATTGCGACACAAACTGATTTAGGTTTAATCGTTCCTGTTCTCAAAGATGCGGGCAATAAATCCGTGTGGGATATGGCCCTGGAAATCGCGCGCCTCGCCGAAGCCTCGCGAACAAATACGCTTTCTAAATCTGATCTCGAAGGCGCGACGACAACCCTCACTTCGCTTGGCCCGCTTGGCGGGATTGTCACGACGCCAGTGATTAACCGCCCCGAAGTCGCGATCTTTGGCCCCAATAAAATTCGTCCGATATTCGTTCCGGATGAAAATGGTCAGCCTGTCCTACGCAAGAAAATGAACTTCTCGATCTCCTGTGACCACCGCGTCATTGACGGTTATGACGCCGCGAAAATGATGAGTGAACTTCGCGCTCGCCTCGAAGACCCTGCGGCTATGTTTTTGGAATAGGCCTTAGATGTTCAAACCTTTTTGCCTTAATTTAGTTTTTAACCCCTGCCCATATTCGCTATCTGACAGCGCAGGAATTCGCGTTGAGTCGATTTCGTAATTCTGGGCAGAGAACTCCGAAACGAAACGCGCGGCTTCGTCATCGCTTAATAATTTTGTTGGGCATTGGCGTGTTTTGACTGAGAAGCGCGCTATGCTTAGGGGACAGACGGCGTGGCTAAACCGGGCAAAGCCGTCAAATGTAAAGCGCTCTTCGACGTCGCGGTCGCTAATTCGCACAAGCGCGTCCATGAAATTATGCAAGATTGAGGCTTGCGAGCTATCGGGCGATGTGAAGGAGATAATATCCTTTATATCGGACCGCTTTGTGTTTGTTTTAACCGTCAAAACAATCTCGCCGCCCATTAGGTTCACGTTATCAATCAAGCTAAACCGCGCCTTGCCGTAGCGTAGCTTTGACACAATTTGCGCCGTGGTTTGCGCGTGTTGATCTGCCTTTGGATTTTGCCGCGCGAGCAGGGGCAAGTCTTGGTGACAGCTAAAGGGCGTGGCGACATGACCCTCAAAATGGAGCGTGACTTGCTCGCGAATTTCATGTTCCCGCGCTTTTTTAAGCGCAAGGAAAGCGGTCTGAATAATTTCCGATGTCGGCAAATTTGGTTCAACCCGCCAGCGGCGACCAAAGACGATTTTTGCCCGCTTGTCGGCCTTGTAATTATCCGGACCAATGACACCAATTTGGATAAATATCCCGCCGCTATCCTTGCTCACAAAGATTGGATAATTTTCATCATAGCGGATGCGCGCAACAATCGCTTCGGTCGAGGCGAGGCTATGGGCATAGCGTAAATAATGCTGCGGGACGCAAGAGCGGCCATCATCCAAAACGACTTTGGGCGCGCGGGTGATGGGCTCTTCGCCAGGGAGTAAATTTATATCCGTCATGCACTCATTACGGGTGATGGGAGCGATTGGTTGTCTTGGATGTGCGTGATTATCTAAATTTATATGCCAATCCCAATGTGGCAGTCACACCATCATCTTCGGGGGCGAGCAGACTAGATGTAAAGACATCGGCAAGCACAGCATAATCAACAAGTCCGACAATCTGCCATTTTTCTGAAACATCATAATAACCCGCAGCGAAGGCTGAAATGCTCGTCAGGCCATCGCCTTCATATGTGATGAATTTACTGATCGCGTAAAACTGATTGATCATATCCTCATCCATGAATGTAAATCGGACGCCCGGATTAATGCGCAATTTTGGCGTTGGGTCCCATTGCGTAATCCCTGCAATATCCACGCGATAGCCTTCGAGATCACCCGTAACCGGAACTTGGACCTGGGTGTCAATAACGCCGATGGCAGTATTAATTCTAAGGCTCGCGGCCGCCGTGATAGAGTCTTCTAAATCACGAACGCGCAAACGCTGCGCCGCGCCATTTTCACTACTGTCACGGCCAAAGAGATAATTCACGCCGCCCGACAGGCGAATATATTTATTATTCACCACATTAATGCCTGCGCCTTGTCCGGGTTTTAAATACCAGCGCCCTTTATATTCCCCGTCAATATAGGGAATGAACTGCGTAACATTATCTTCACTGCCCAAATAACCCGGGCGGTATAAAATGGCGCCGCCAACATCGAGGTACGTTTCGGCTTTATCTTCATCCACGGTGAAAATATTCTCTAGCACTTGGCCTTGCGCCGGGAGGCTTAGGCAAAGTCCGGCTAGTGCGATCAGGCTCGGCGTAATTAAGTGTCTCATATCGTGTCCAATTTAAGGGGCGATGGTGTTAATACGCTTGGAGCGCAGAAAAGCGGCGATGGCTATTAAAGATTCTGTGAACATGTGTCATGCGTCATTATGCGATGACGCATCGAGTCGTCACGGGTTACCTTCGAGTGCATGTCGGCGTTCAAACCTACACGCTCGCTATACGCTCGCGCATTCGCCCTTTCGGGCGGTTTGAACAGGCGGGAAGCCCGCGAAGCCGTCTCCTTGCAGGAGACCTTATGGATAGTGTTTCGCAAAGAGATGACTTCGCGGCGGTATCTCACGGCCCTCCTGTGTCCAGGCATGAGCATCACGCTAAGTCCTATGTCCCCAGCGGGGTCATAGGCCCAAACCCGTTTAACGTAGGCCGTAACCCTACATCGCCCGAATCCAATACCGTCTCT
>CALLBH010000090.1 GCA_938001945.1 uncultured Robiginitomaculum sp. | reverse complement strand
GCAATCATTGCCAAAGCCTCTGATCGCTTGAAAGTCATCGCCAATTTCGGCGCAGGCACAGATCACATTGACGTTCTGGCCGCGCATCAAAAAGGCATACTTGTCACAAACACGCCCGGCGTGTTGACCGAAGACACAGCCGATCTAACAATGGCGATGATCCTCGCCCTGCCCCGCCGCCTCGTTGAGGCGGACCGCCGTTTGCGTGATGGCGGGTTCAAAGGCTGGTCGCCGACATGGATGACAGGTCGCCGCGTGCGCGGGATGAAGCTTGGCATTGTGGGCATGGGCCGTATTGGCCAAGCCGTAGCGCGCCGCGCCTCGGCCTTTGGCCTATCCGTGCATTACCATAACCGTACCGAAGTCCCGCGATCTATCGCGCAGGGCTTGAAAGCGACCTATTGGGATGATTTGGACGCGATGCTTAGCGCGGTTGATATTGTCTCGCTCAATTGTCCATCAACGCCCGCAACGCGGCACATGATTAACGCCCAGCGCCTAAACCGCCTTGGTCCCGACAGTTACATCGTCAACACATCACGCGGGGACGTGATTGACGAAGACGCGCTTGTCACCGCGCTAAAAGCGGGCGAGATCGCAGGCGCAGGCCTCGATGTCTATGAGCGTGAACCTGAAGTTACGCCGGGGCTGCTGGACTTGCCTAATGTTATTCTCGCGCCGCATATTGGCAGCGCAACCGAAGAGTCGCGCCAAGAAATGGGCGAGAAAGTCATGATCAATATTCGCGCCGTTATGGACGCGCACATGCCGCCGGACCGGGTGCTGCCCCCGCGCGCGGTACATAAACCCGCCAGCGGCGCAGCATAGGACATCACCATGTTTAATTTAAAAACAATACTTAGCGCCGCGGCAATCATGACGCTCGCGGCCTGCGGGCCTAGCGATACGCAAGCCCACGATTCAAGCCAAACTGAAACCAAACCCGCAGCGCAGGCTGAGGTCAAAGCCCCGGAGGTTACCGTAACCGATCTGGGCGGCGGTCTATATATGCTGGTCGGGCGCGGCGGTAATCTCGGCATATCCATCGGCGACGACGGCGTTGTCGTCATTGATGATCAATATGCCAATATGGCCCCCGCCATCAAAGGCGCCATCGCCGAGCTTACAGATCAGCCCGTACGCTTTTTGGTGAACACCCATTTTCACGGGGACCATAGCGGCGGCAACGAAACCTTTATCGAAGACGGCGCAACAATTGTAGCCCATCACAATGTTCACAAACGCCTCAATTCAGAAACCAAAAGCGAGCTATTTGGGCGTACATCCGCGCCCCGCCCAGACGCTAGCCCGCAGTTGACCTATAGCACCGATATGGTTTTCCATCTGAATGGCCAAGCCGCGCAGCTGATCCATACGCCAAACGCGCATACGGACGGCGATACGATCATTTATTTTACCGGCGCAGATGTGCTGCATATGGGTGATAATTATTTCAACGGCCTGTTCCCTTATGTTGATACGGGCGCAGGCGGCAATGTGGACGGTATGATTGCCGCGCACCAAAAGGGTCTGGCGCTGGCGGGACCCAACACAAAAATCATTCCGGGCCACGGTCCACTGGCAACCAAAGCCGATCTGAAAGCCGCCAATGACATGCTGATTGATGTGCGCGCCCGCGTAGCAACCGCCATGGAAGGCGGCAAAAGCGTGGACGATGTTGTCGCTATGGATCCGCTTAAAGGTCTTGAGCGTTTTGAGTCCTTTATCAACAAAGATAATATGGTGCGCAGCGTCTATTTCTCTCTTGATTAATAAGGTTTACGATATTCGCCTCTCAGGCGCACAGCCTTGAATGGCGGCGCTATATCTCGCAATTTATATAAAATTGTGAGGTCATATGCGCGTTTTAACAGTTTCAATTCTCTTGTCTGCCGGGCTTCTAAGCCCCGCCGCCGCGAGCGCCCATTGCAACTGCGCGCCCAATGCCGCGCCTGTTACAAATGGCGGACAGGCCTCAGTCATCACGCAAGAACGCGGCGTCAAAGTCATCCGCCCGCGCAGCGTCATCGACTATGATCGCGCCCGCGTGATCTACGCCCAAGATAAAGCCGACAAAAAAGCCCGCCGCGCCATGGCCCTGCAACGTGAGAATGCGGCGCGTCAAGCCGAGCAAGATTTACGGCTCGCGCGATTAGAGGATAATCAACGTGACCTCGAGGACGATGTCGATAATCTATACCGGCCCCAAAGAAATAATCTGTACCATTATCCGACCTATCAAGGCCGCCGCGTCTTCATCGCAGGCGATCCGCGCTTTGCCGGCCCAAACGGATTTAACACCCGCCCGCGCCGCGTGCCTATCCGCCTCGACGGCATAGGCGTCGTCCCTGCCCCGCGCCGCTTTGTGCGCGGCGGACGCAAACGCTAGGTCATCGCAATAATCTTGCTATAAAATTCCAAACTATCGCGCTGGAACGCGGCTTTGGTAAAGGTCGCCTCATAGGTGTCTGTGCCGCCTTTGACGAGTTTCTCCGCAAGACCTTTTTCATTGATGACGCGCGATAGTGCATGGCGCAGAGCCTCGACATCGTCCTTGGGAATCAGCAGGCCATTTATGCCGTCTTTGACATAGGCGGCAGGACCGACGGCATCGGCGGCGACGATGGGGCGTTTGGCCGCCCAGCTATCAACGGTGACTGTGCCGAACGGCTCGTAGCGCGACGGAAACGCGACGACATCACAGGCGGCAAGAAGTGCGCCGCGATCATTGCGCCATCCCAGAAACCTTACGCGATTATCCAACCCCAAAGCGGTGCATTGCGCTTTAAGCTCCTCTTCAATCGGGCCATCGCCCGCAATCCAAACATAAAGTCCGTCAATTTGCGCGGTGGCCTCAAGGAGTGTGTCGAGCCCCTTTTTCCAATGCAGGCGCGCCAACGCTAAAGCAACAGGCGCGTCTTCGGGTGTATCCAGCGAGGCGCGGTCGGTCGGTGCGGCGCCCTCGAAATCAGCCATGGTGTGGACGAGGCCGACATGCGCGTCGTCTACGCCCTGCTCTCGAATGTGACGGCATAAATCTATCGACAGACCGATATGCCACTTACAATTTTTAAAGCGCTCTAACTTATAATAACCGCCATACCAGCCAATCGAAATATCACGGTGTGACGCTTGCGCGAACTGCCCCGCGCGGCCCATCCAATATTCAATCACATCGGGTTTAAATTCCGCGATCATATTCTTAATCGCGCGGCGCGTCGGGAAAGGCCAGCTATTGTTAAAGCTCGCCGTCGCGGTTTTTATACCTGCTGCGTTGAACGATTTTAGACGGAAGCTATTATTAGCGCGCG
>CALLBH010000089.1 GCA_938001945.1 uncultured Robiginitomaculum sp. | reverse complement strand
CTGACGACGGCCTCCCCTACGGAGCGCCGTTTTTTTAATGTCTTAATTGACGTGTCAGCGGGCCTTCGGTTCCTATGGAGTGTAAATGAAGACGAAGACAGATATGGATGAGCGCATTTTAGCGATAGCCGAGCCGGTGGCAGAAGACCTCGGGCTTAATATCGTGCGCATTCGCGTCATGGGCAATAAGCGCACAACAGTGCAGATTATGGCCGAGCGTAAATCTGATGGGCAGATGGATGTTCAAAATTGCGCCGACCTGTCGCGCGCTATGTCCGCCATTATGGAAGTCGAAGATCCAATTATCGAAGGCTACGCGCTGGAAGTCAGCAGCCCCGGTGTTGACCGCCCGCTGACGACGCCCGATCAATTTGCGCGTCACGAGGGGTATTTGGCCCGGATTGAGCTGGACCGCTTAGTTGAGGGCCGCAAGCGCTTTCGCGGCATATTGGCCGGCGTCGAAGATGGTGATCAAATCGGACTGGATATTGAAGGCGAAGATGATACGGCCTTCATGCCGTTTGATTGGATTGCCGAAGCCAAATTATTAATCACGGATGAGCTGATTGCAGAGGGCCAAAAACGCGCCGCTGCGATGCGCGAGCCCAACTTACAAGAAGATAAATAGAATAACGACCACGCTAAAGGACAAAATTATGGCGACCGGAATTAGTGCAAACCGCTTAGAGCTTTTGCAAATTGCAAATGCTGTTGCGGCAGAAAAATCTATCGACAAGCAAATCGTGCTTGAGGCGATTGAAGAAGCGATTCAAAAAGCGGCGAAATCGCGCTATGGCAGCGAGCATGATATTCGCGCCACGCTGAACCCTGTTACGGGCGAGATGGATTTGAAAAAAGTCATCACGGTTGTCGAAGAAGTCGAAAATGACGTAACGCAAATTTCACTGGCGACAGCGCAGCTTGACGCGCCGGAGATGGAAATTGGCGATATGATCGAAGAGCCGCTTCCGCCGATTGAATTTGGCCGTGTTGCCTCGCAAACTGCCAAGCAAGTCATCATGCAAAAAGTGCGTGATGCCGAACGCGAGCGTCAGTTCTTGGAATATAAAGACCGTGTCGGCGAAATCATCAATGGTATCGTCAAGCGCGTTGAATATGGTCACATCATTGTTGATCTGGGTCGCGCCGAGGGCGTTATCCGCCGCGAGCAAGGTTTGCCGCGCGAAAATGTAAAATCCGGGGATCGCATCCGCGCTTATATCTATGATGTGCGTCAAGAAATTCGCGGAAGCCAAATCTTCCTCTCGCGCGCCCATCCGCAATTTATGGCGCAGCTCTTTGCACAAGAAGTGCCGGAAGTTTATGATGGCATTATCGAAATTGTTGCTGTTGCCCGCGACCCGGGCAGCCGCGCGAAAATCGCTGTGCGCTCTAATGACGGTTCCATAGACCCTGTCGGGGCCTGTGTGGGTATGCGCGGTTCGCGCGTTCAGGCCGTGGTCAATGAGCTTCAAGGCGAGCGCATCGACATTATTCCGTTTAATGATGACGCCGCCGGATTTATCGTCAATGCGCTTCAGCCTGCTGAAGTGACCAAAGTTGTTTTGGACGAAGAAAATGCGCGCATCGAAGTTGTTGTTCCTGATGAACAGCTATCACTCGCCATTGGTCGCCGCGGCCAAAATGTACGCCTCGCGTCACAGTTGTCCGGCTGGACGATTGATATTCTGACCGAAGAGCAAGAGTCAGAGCGTCGTCAGAAAGAATTCCAGATCAAGTCCGAACTCTTTATGGGCGCGCTGGATGTTGATGAAATGATCGCGCAATTGCTTGTGTCCGAAGGTTTCGCGACGCTCGAAGAAGTTGGCTATGTCGCCCAAGACGAACTGGCCTCTATTGACGGCTTTGATGATGAAACGGCTGAGGAGCTTCAAGCTCGCGCCCGCGAATTCCTCGAGAAGCAAGCCGCCGAGCAAGACGAAGCGCGTAAGGCCGCAGGTGTTGAGGACGAAGTTCTTGAGATCGAAGGCGTTACATTATTAATGTCTGTGAAATTTGGCGAAAACGAAATCAAGACCGTCGAAGATGTGGCCGGCCTCGTTCCTGATGATCTGCTTGGGTGGGATGAAGAGAAAGACGGAGAGACCGTTCACGAAGCGGGTATTTTCGAAGGCCTGGAAATGAGCCCTGAAGAGGCCAATATGATGATCATGCAAGCGCGCGTCAAAGCGGGCTGGATCGAAGCCAGCGCGTTGGAGCCGGATCCGGAATATCTTCTGGACGAAGAGGGTAATCCTGTTCTGAATGAGGATGGCGAGCCAATATTGGCTGATCTTGAGACGGCTGAAACAGCCGGGGAGATCGCCTAACGAACCGTTGGGCACCTGATATGGCCCCCGACGTTCCGACAGATTTATTTGAGTTAGCCGATGCCACGGAAGTGGCATCGGGCGCGCGGGGCAAAGCCATGCGTGAACGCAGGGATATTGTGTCCGGCGATGTTATGGCCGAGTCGCGTCTTATTCGCTTGGCCATTGGACCGGACGGTCAGGTGCTGCCTGATTTAAATTCAAAATTTGGCGGACGCGGCGTCTGGGTCGCGGCCAATCGCGGCGCTGTTGAAATTGCGGCGTCCAAGGGCCATATCTCTCGTAGTGCCAAACGTAAGGTCGACGTCCCGGACGGGCTTGCTGATATTATTGAGCTTGGCCTGCGCAGATCATTGCTCGGTATGATGGGCATGGCGCGCCGCGCGGGAAAATTGCAAAGCGGTTTTGAGAATGTGCGCAGTTTTGTACGCGAAAATCCGCCCGCTTGGCGCATTGCCGCAAGTGACGCAGCGCGCGACGGACGCAACAAAATCCGTGTTTTGTCCAAAGCGCCGTGGAACGCGACGCCGATCTTAGGGTGCTTTAGCGCGCAGGAGCTGGGCAAGGCCATCGGAATAGATGATGCTACGCATGCGGCAATGGCCGAGGGTAAGCTAGCCAAGGCTTTTACGGTAACGGCGTTAAAGCTGCGCGGTTTCACGCCGCTTATTCCATCTGATTGGAGCGAAGAAATTGAAGATTTTGACGCTTGGCACGCGCAAAGAAAGACGCCCTGACAGGCGCTATGGACTGTTGATAATTTGACAAAGGCCGCTTAGGTTGCGGCCCTGTCGCAAATGGGGAGATACGCTTCCCGATAGAGAAGAGATATATGACTGATAATAAAGATAAATCCAGCGGCACCTCCACAGGCGGGCGTAAGCCGCTTAGCCTGAAAGCCAAAGGCGGAACAGTACGGCAGAACTTCTCCCATGGACGGAGCAAGTCCGTCGTGGTCGAGACCAAAAAGCGCCGCATCATTGGCGGGCCGGGAAAACCTGCGCCAACCAAAGAGGCAGCTGCTACCGCGAAGCCGAAGCCTAATGTAGATGAAGACGCCATTGCGGCGCGCAAATTAGGCCTGTCCAAAACAGAATATCAAAAGCGTCAGAAAGCTGTTGGGGCCGCGCAGGCTCAGGCTGCTGATCGAGCTGCCGCGCAAAGAGCCGAGGCCGAGGAACGCGAGCGCCG
>CALLBH010000088.1 GCA_938001945.1 uncultured Robiginitomaculum sp. | reverse complement strand
AACATGAAGCTGCGCGCCGTCACTGAGCAGGCTTTCTGCAAATATAATGTCCGCCCCGGCGGCTAATGCGCCATATCCATACCCAATATCATGGGCCTGAATGTGATCCGATAATTGGGTTGTAATATCATCACCACTGCTTGCCAGCGGCGTGGTTTTATCATCCCAGATATGGCCCGCAAAATGAACAGCGCGCGGCGGCGTGAATTCTTTAAGCCAATAGGCGTCTTGATTTTTCGCCTTAAGAATAAGCCGGAATTGTTTTAATGTTGTCGCGTGAGCCGCATAATTGAGTGGGTCAAACTTTAGGGCCCCGCGCAAAGACAACCTTGCTTTTTCCCCCTCACCCATCAGCAAAAAACACTCCGCGCGCGTCGCCTCAACGAAATAATGATCTTCGGGGTCCAGATTTGAGGTTTGCGGCAGCAGCGCCAAGATCGCGTCAACCCGCGCCGCAATCATCTCGCCCGGCATGCCCGCCATCAAAGCCATGGTCGCGGCATTTATTCCAGAATAAAACCCTTTAGTGGCTTGAAACGCCGCTTCATATTTCGCCGCAGAATCGCGCGCATGCTCCAGGGCGACTTTGCCTGAACTCGCGAGGTATAAATCTTTAGATAACCGGCCGCCCAGCGCCATGATATCTTCATGATTGCGGATTTCCCCAAGGCCGTAGCGGGCATATTCCGACACAGCAAAATCCAAAGACCCCATCCGCGCCAGCGCAAGAACAGCTTGATGCTTCGCAGCGAGATCATCAGCATTTGAGGCAATCAGCCCTAAGGCGGTTTCGTAATGCTCTATATAATTATTACTAAATTCATGCGTCATAAAAACATACTAGTCATTTTCAATTTTAAATAAAGACTGCGCTGAAGTTGATTTAACCCCGAGCAATCGACCACAGGCGTGACGGCCATCATGGAGGAGCATAAATAAATCTGGAAATTACAGTTCCAACTTGTTAGAAATATTACAGGGGCAGGTAAATGATTAGACATATTAGAACCACTCTTTGCATATTGATAGCGACGTTTTTCGCCGCTTTCCCAGTGCAAATTGTTGCGAAAACGGATGCTCTGACGGGTTTAGAATGCGCAGAGACCCAGACTCTTTGGATCTATGATGCTGGCAACCTTAACGCACTCCCTTCCCCGGCAAACCGAGATGGAGGGGCAACGCTCTCTCAATTTCAAACATGGTCAACCCCAGACGGCGATATGGCGATTGCTATATTTGAAGGTCTTCCTAACGACATTAAAAGTGGTGAATTAGTTGAATTCTACGTCCCCAGAAATTCTGGAGAAAGTATAACACTCGGCAATTTTGTTTCTGATTGGCCGCCAAACTCATCGGGATATAACGCCATAGGACCTCAAGATGGAGTAGCCGGCACCGCGCGTCCGTATCCGTCTGGCCTTTATGATGCATATCTTACGCAAGACGGCGACTCTCAATATGTAGGGGATTTTTTAGCGAGCGATGCGTTTAAGGGACGCCTCGTTTATTACGTGCCTTTGGCCACGCAGCCACAATATGTACGCTTGTCCATGTGCTCCAATGTAAACATTAAACCCGAAATACCACCTGCACTTGAAAGCGTTACGTCCGCCGATCCGAAACCCGCTGACCCCTCGGGCAGTTCTACTGAAGACCAAGCCGCCGATACAGCCCCGCTAGCACAAACCTCGGTATCAGATGTTCAAACGTTAAATGATGTGGATCCAAAAACACTCGATTCAACTTTGTTGGAGGTTCAGAGCTACGCTTCAATAGAAACCATTCCTTCAGATGCCTTTATAAGTCACATAAATGCACAACCTGAAATTCTAGACTCAATCAAATTAAGCATAGGAGAGGTAAAACTCTTCCAAACAGCCTTCCAAACGGCAGCGCCTCGTCTTGACGATCCGACTGAAAGGACAGATTTAAAGCTTCTGCTGATTGGCGCAGGTCTCATAATAGCAGTGATTTTACTCGCCATATTCTTCCTCTTTAAAAAGCTAGCGCTTGGCGGCATATCGAGCCTGACAAAGGCATGGCCGCGTCCAGAGGCAGCGACGCTGAAGAGAGCTGAGAATGGGGGCATTGTATTCCCAAGCAGTCCCATGGTGGCGGGAAACCTTGCGGCGCCGCTTGCGCCTGCCGGACAATTGAGTGCAGCAAATGTTCAAATGTTGACGGGGCAATATAGTGTTTTGCGCGAAGCTTATAACGCGACGGGTCGAATTGGTTATGCTCAAGAAGGCGCTCCAACACATGAAGACTTTTCGTTCGGCACAGGGTTTCTCATTACCCCGCAGCACGTCGCGACCAATCGCCATGTCTATGGATTATACAGTCATTATCTAACTGGTGAAGACTGCGCGGGAATAGAATTTATCGCAGAAAAAGGCAAAGATGCGTCCGACTTTATTGCTTTTGACGGCGCGCCGCCCCTCGTTGTAAGTGGCCTTGATTTAGCAATATTCAAACTCTCTCGCCCTGCACCTGATCGAACCCCGATACAACTCGCGAGCACTGACCCTGAGCAATCACATGATAGCAAAATCATTGTTATCGGATATCCCGACACGCGCGATATAAGCAATCCAGACATATTAGCTGTTGTTGAGGACGATCCTATTTTTGCGGTTAAACGCCTTAGTCAAGGTCATATTTTCAGGCACTCCACGGATACGGACACGCCCTATGGCGTTCAGGTGAATGTCGATATCGATAATAAAAATAGCTTTAGTATGGACGCGATTTGTCACAACGCCTCGACGCTGACGGGTAATTCAGGTTCACCAATATTAGACTTAAAAACTGGAAAATTGTTAGGCGTTCATTTTGCGGGCTACAAAGTTTTCCAGCAAAAAGAAGCCGCAAATCTTGCCATGGCGGTCGCGCTGCTTACGGCGCATGAGGACATAAAATCTGTCACGCCGCGTGACAGAGGTCACGGTAAATCAAGCCGCGCCAACATATAAATTTGCTACCACCACAGGGAGAGAGAGACATGAAGAAACCCAGTAAAGACGATATTTTCGTCAATCAAAAATATCTCAAATCATGGGATATTTTCCAAGAAGAGCACCCCAGCAAGGGTCCCATTTTACTACCTATATCTTTGAGCATTGAAGACGGAAAAATTGAACGCAAACGCATCAAAGCTGGACGCATTGCCAAAATGAAACCAAAACTACTCGAAGACTTTGAGAGTCACTGCAAAATGATGCGTGATTTTGTCCCGGGATGTTATCACAAAGACGATTTCGAAACGATACTTGATGATTACATTCAGGCGTTCGACTCAGATAACAATCAAAGTGATACGCCCCCCAGCCCGCTCGATTTTAAAATCAAACGGCCGGTTTGGTTTATGTTCAAGCTTAAGCGCGAGAACTGGTTCTTCTCACGCTATCGTCAATATTCCATGGAAAATGACCGTGATGACGCGGGGCGTAATGTCGAAAAAATCTGCACTCTGGATGACGGGCATATTTTACTTCTGGCTAATCACTACCGCACTGGAGCACCGGGTTTGAAATACAACCTCCATGTCACGATAGCGCAGATGCAGGGCAAGCAAGCACAATTTACAGATATTGTAATTGATCCAGGTATGAACAATGATAATCAAGAAAACCCACCACCGCCGCCGCCGCCGCCATTCCCACCGGAAACATCAGGTGGTGGATCGGGTCCAACTTAAAATTTTATGATTGAATTCTACGGAGCGCAAATTAGTTTTGATTTGCGCTCCATTTATGCCTTTGTTTTGGACTAATATTACAGACCTTTCTCGACTTCAGAATGCCGGTTTTTTATTTCCTCCAGATCCGTATTCTTAAGATAATCTGTTTGAGCTAACCGCGACAAACCATTTAAGTACATTACATAGTCGACCTTCCATGTCTCATTTGCAGGATCATTTAATAAGATGTGATCGTATTCGTGAAAAATAAAATCTATTGCTTCCAGAAGCTTTGGGTCATCCCGATCGAACATTTTATCAATAACTAATGAACAGTAAACTTGGACGCGTCTGAACCTTATTGGAAAATCATTTATATCTTCGGACAGTAGTGAATCATATAATCCAATTTGAAGCCTTCTATACTTCCATGCCTCATTAAAGTCATTTTTTTTAATCATAATCCGCGCTAAACCTGCATACAAATTTGCTAAATCTGTATTTGCTTGCACATTTCCCGAGTCAATTTCTACTGCACGTTGGAAATAGGATAATGCATTTATATAATGCGCCTCAGCAAGATCATTATTGCCTAGTTTGATATGAATAAATCCAAGATTATTTTCACCATACCCGCGCTCTAAAACCCAATTAATATTTGTCTCGTCACTTTTATAAAGTAACTTTGTTAGAGTTAAATATTTTGTCCAATGTTTTAAAGTAGAAACTTTATCTTTCTTTTTAAAAGCAAGCCGGCCCAACCAATATTCAGATTGAGCGTGCGCGTATATTATAATTTCTTCATTGGAATTTCGTTCAAAAATATCCTCAGTGATATAATGTGCCTGTTCAATTTGATCTGTAGCCCTTTCAACGTCTCCTTGATCCAATGCGACCTCCCCAATAACCATCCTCGCATGAGCCTGCCGAATGAGGCTATCATCTGGTAGGTCATTTAAATCCTGCGTATCGTAATATCTCACCGCGCGACGACCAACGCCGTCTAATATATCTAACCGTCCAACTGGGCGAAGCTGATCTCGCATGTCGGTGATCATATATTCGACGAGACCTTCGGCTTGCGCGCGGCTAAGTTCGGCGTCATTGCGTGATTGCACGGCGCTATAGGCGGTCAGGCCCATGACGGCGGAGAAGGCCGTAGCAAATGTCGCTAATATCTGCGCGCGGCGGCGGCGGCGTTTCTGGTCGCGCTGCACGAGGTCATCCAGCCCCACGCCGAGCATGGAGGCAGCGATTTGCGTGACGCCGAGTTTGAAGCTATTGGCGGATAAATCAGCGGCGAGCGGTTCACGCCCGCCTTCGAGCAGCGCCGGGGGGAAACTGGTCGCCAGCGTGCCGTCGATTAGCGCGCATAGAATTGCGCCTTCGCCGTGCAGCGATCGAAATAAGCGGATTTCTTCGTTCACCCAGTGCGATGTTTTTGACGTTGGAGAGCACAGGACGATTAAATAGCGCGAGCTGTGAACGGCCTCTGTGATTTTATCTGAGAGGCTATGATGGGCGGTTAATTCGGTAACATCACGAAAAATCGGCGACAGGCTTTTGCGGCCCTCTGCGCGTAATGATTTAGGCAGGGAGAACGTTTCAAGCGCATGGTGCAGCCGCGCCGCGACAGCCTCGTCGCCATGGGCGTAGGATATAAACGCCTGATATTTTTGCCCCTGATTGATACGCCCCTCCCCAAAGCCCTTGTATTCAGGAAACTGGAAAATGCCAAGCCTGAAATAAATTCATGAGCTTTGTATCAAAAAAAGACCGCCCTCATTTCTGAGGACGGCCTTTAAATCACCGACTTCTATGTTCGGGTATTTGGGCTTTTAGAATTTACCAACGACGTTGATGAACCACCCCATCTCTTCTTCGCGAACTGCGAGATATTGCTCTTCGATGCCGCCCCATGTGACACCGCCGCCGATTTTAGCGTTATCACCGAGGTGATAGAACAGACCGGCCAGGCCGCCTTCGCGGGTTGAAACGCCGTTACCAATATCAAGGTAGCGCCACTCAACCGTTGCGTCCCAATCATTGACAACATGCCAATCAAGACGCGCGACATAGAGCTCAGCTTCGCTTTTGGCGAAATCATTGCTACCGCGTGAGGTCGTAAGCTCACCTGTGCGGTAGCCATATTTGCCACCAAGTGTCCATTTCTCGGAGATGTCATAGCTGGCATCTACAGAGATAATCTCGCTACGCTGTTTATAGTTCAGCGTCTCTCCGCCAAAGCGCTGAGCGCTTGGAGACAGGTCTTCGAGATAGACATATTTGGCGAGCATATTGAAACGATCATCCCAAATCGGACGGTAAGCCGCCGCGATAGAACCCTCAGTAAAGGCCGCTTCATTAAAGCCGCGCAGACCCAGGTCATCATTAGACGCATCGCTGAATGCTTTGTTGAACTTACCTTGCAGGCTGAGCTCATCATTCGGGCGATATTGCGCCGTAGCACGGAGCAGCCATGTATTACGCTCATCACCGGTCAGGACATTTTCGTCCGTGCGATATTCGCCTTCAACCCCTGCGCTCATGCGCTCGTCCTTAAAGCCAGCTGATAGTGAGACAGCTTTGCGGTCAAGATCTTCGACCTCGCCAAACTCACCGCTCGCGCCAAGTGACCATCCTGTTTTCGGTGAATAATTCACACCATAAGCATGTGTCAGGCCGGACAGACCATTATCACCATAATGAAGACGCTCTTCACCATAGACAGACAATGCATCTGTATAGCGGCGACGCGCGCCGAGATTCATGGTTCCGAATGTATCACTCGTGTTCGAGCGGATTGGCAGCTCATATGCGATATACATTTCGTCACCATCCCCGCGTTCATAACGTACGCTCGCTGTCGCGCCGAGGCCATCTTCACCGGTAGAGACTTCACCGCCGGCATAGAGTTTCTCAGAGATACGCGTTTCTGCGCCAACACCAATGCGATCCGTAGAGCGGGTATTATTTCCGCTAATGGTCGCCTGACCAAAGACATATAAATTTGTATCTTCGCTCAGCTCGGCATTTAGACGCAGACCCAAAGCAGAACCTGAATTACCGCGGCCATCATCATTATATGACACACCACCCGTAAGAGCATATTTGTCATTAAAGTCATATTCAGCCGCAAGCTCAGCAAAGCTATTCGTGCCAAGCGTTAGGTCATCAGACACATCCGCGCGGCCACTTAGAGACAGACGCTCAGAGAGATCGACCGTTAGACCACCACCAAACTGAGTGATGTCTGTATCAGAGCCTTCGCCGTATCCGGCAAAACCAGCTTCGCGTTGACGCCAGTAAGCATAGGCTGTGCCATTATCATTGAGGCCCAGCTCAGCAAGGTTTGCGCCAAGCTCAACAGCATAGCCCATGGCTTTGCCGCCATTGCCCAGCGTTGTGCGGCGATCATAGCTAAAGCCGCCATCATTAGACCTAAAGGTTGTGACGCCTCGGCCCTCTGACTGTGCTGCTTCGAACTTCGCATATGTTCCCGGCGTGAATTGCAGGGTCACATCTGCGCCGATCAGGTCGCTATCTGTGCTTCCGTCACTATCGTGATTATAGGTTGCGCCGAGTTTGACGTTATCGGTGAGCCAATGGCTACCGCGCGCGCCATATACTGCGCCGTCATCTTCGCTGATGATCGGTGTATATTCATAGTCAACGACAAGAAGCTGCGCATTACCGGACTGTCCGCCATCACGGAACAGGCGTGAGCTTGATCCTGTGCTGGCCAGCGGACGGTTCAGTAGAACGCGGCCTTGGATATAATCAATGTCATAATCCGTACCGTAAACTAGACGGCGCGTTTCCAGGACAAGTCCAGAGACTTCATCGCGAATTTCAACACGCACGACTTCGCCGCCAATATTGAGATCACCGTTGCGGAGGTAATAGACGCTACCGCCGGTGCCGCGAAGCTCGTCACGGGCAGCCCGTGATCCGCCTTCGGCCACAAAGGCTTCCAGCACGCTACGGTCATCACCGAGTACAGTCGGGTTACCATTGCTGTCCCAGCGCAGTTTCGCGCCATATAGCGTACGGTTCACGCGGCCATATTCAGTATCATTGAAGGACAGGCGATAATTACCCCACAGAGCATAGTCATCATCACGTTCAATGCGGGCATAGAACTTACCGGATGTCGGCGCGTCTTGCTCGATTGTGCTGTCATCACCATAGACAGGGTAATAGCGATCTGGGTCCAGACGACGCATCAAGCTGCGCACGTCTTTTTGGTCCAGATCAGAGAAGATATCCTCGATATCGCCTTCACCCGTATCGGCAGTCGCTGTGATAGAATAACGATCATTGAGTTTAGAGCGCACATAGAATGCCGCGCGGCCATCTGTGTAATCGCGATCCCCATTGGCATCTGCGCTTTGACGCTGACCCATTGTGACATCAACCAGGCCAACAAAGAATGTATCTGTGTTCTTCACCTCAACGCTGCGCGCAATGCGAGCTTTGTCACCACCAATAGACGGGACATAGATGTCGACAGACTGGCGTCCAGCCGGGAGCAAGCTCTCGGCCACGAAGCGGCCTTCTTCGTCCACACGTACTGTCCGGCCAAAGACTTCAACTTGGGCGCCAGGAACATTGCGGCCATAGACCCGCACGGCTGCGCCGCGAACTCGGATATTATCCATGGACAATGTATCTGCGCCAAAGGTGTTATAGCTGCGCTTCTCAATCTCGAGGCTTGAGAGGTCATGCTCGGCGTCGCCAATATCAATTGATTTTGGCAATGTTTCATCAAAGCTGCCCTCAGCATCATAAACACGCAGGACATATTTATACTTGCCGGACATCGCGCCAACCGGAGCAACCGCTTTGCGACCTTGTACTGGAATAACCAGTGACGGCGTTGTGCGTGTAGACGCTTTGGCATCAAAGACGCGGATCTCAGCGCGCTTAATAAACGCTCCGTAGTTCCAGTCTGCAAAGGCCACGACTGCGCGCTGACCACTAACATAGTCGCTACCGATAAAGGCTTCACCATTGAGGCGCTTAACAGGGTCAAGGCCATCAACACTGGTTTCGATCTCCATAGCTTCGGCGTAGCTTGATGAGCTATCCGTCCAGCCAATCCAGCGGGCAAGGCGTGATGGACGACGAGACTCATACTCTCCGCTCTCACTACGACCCGGCAAGCCAGCATGTGTATCATCATTGTAACCATCAGTTAGAACGTCACCGCGCTGACCTGTATTGACCGTGCGGCCATTATCATGATCGCGGTCACCATAGAGACGGCCACCATCTTCGGCGCGTACGTTGCGAAGGCTACCAAATTGAGGTGCTTCTTCCATGGTGTCATAAACATGACCGCGGCCTTCAGGGTCCGTCGCGTCATATGCAGCGACTTCGCCCCACACAACGTTCATGGCAATATCTGAATACTGCTTACCTGTGCGTGACAGGACATATTCGCGAACATCGTCAAGCTTGGCCTGACCGTCCACAGCCGTCTCGTTTTCAGAAGCGTGATAGATGAGCACTGCACGTTCAGCCGTAGCTGTCTGTCCAAGCTGTGCACCGACGCGGGCTTGCGCCGTAGGCTTCAGACGTCCGCCTTGGAAGTCATCAGCATAGAGATCAACACGCATCTTAGGCATGAAGGCTGCACCGAAGTTCATCTTGATGAACTTACCACGGGTGGCACGCATGACACGCGGGTTTTCCGAAGTCGTGGCATAGCCCAGCGGCAATGTGCGGATGTCTGTTTTCAGCAGGACATTAGATCCGCGCTCATTATCCGCGATAATGGCACATGGGACGTGATAACGACCATGCTCATCTGTTGTGATAATGTCGCCATTGACCGTTACGATGCGAACAGCAGGCAAGCCCGGCTCTCCATCATCAGGGTAACCATTATGGTTCACGTCATCATAGACGCGGCCAATGATCGGCGTACAATCAAATGTTGGCTCAGGGATATAATCGACAATCGCTGTCGCGACATCAGAGCGCGTTCCATTTGTTGTGCTTTCAACAAATGCACGGTTCTCATGCGCGCCGAATGTAACATTCGGACCAGCCATGACGCCGAGATTAACATTGATCTGCTCACCGCCGCGAAGCCCGTTAAATGGAGCAGCGTTCGTCGCCGAAACATCCCATGTCAGCACGCCGCGGCCCTGCACAGTTGGCTCTAGGTCAATTGTGTCCGTATCCGTCGTCAGCGTTGAGCTGCCCGGGATATATGTAAAGCCAGCAGGCAATTGGTCGGTAATGCGCAGATTGCCCATATTCGATCCTGTCTCGTTTCTTACACTAATCGTGTAAAGAACAGGGTCACCAATTTGGACTGTGCGTGGCTGAGCCGTTTTTGTAACCGTCAGACGCGACGCATCAGAGATCGCCGAGATTGTAACAGGCGCAACATCCGTCGCCGTCAGAGTCTCTCCGCCCAGCGGCGTGTCACCAGTAACAGTCGCCACATTTTCATAATCGCGCGTTTCTTGCGGATTAACATAGGCGCGAAGCTCTACCGTGACGCTCTCACCTGCGCGCAAGATGCCGCCGGATGTGAGTGTGTTGATATTGGTCGTGCCGTTATAAGCTGTATTGATTTGCGCCGCGAAATTCGTCGGAGCATCTGTCAGCTCTAGAGAAACAATCTCTACACCCGCTGTGCCAAACACTGTGCCCAAATCATCATTTAATGTGATGTTCTGAACTTCGGTTGTTCCGCCATTAGACGCGTTTAATGTGTAGGAGACAAGGTGACGTCCATCGTCCTGAAGTTCAGGGGCGTCATTTGATGTCTTGCTTGCTGTGAGGCTTGGCTCACCACAGAACTTCATTGGGATATTGTTCATCAGAACAGACGGGTCGCCGGCCTGAATGTCAAATTCGAAGTAATATGGATCATTCGCTGCGCGGCTAAAGTCAGCCAAGCGGCCTGTTGCGCCAAATTCAGAGCTACCCAGAACAGCCGGGTTAGATGGCAGGAGCGTCGTCACATCCAAGGCAATATTCTGCGCCGGACGGTCTGTACTTGGCACGCCAGTTGCAGGGTATGTTGGTGTCAGGACATAACGTCCCGGCGCGGTCACATAGAACTGGAAGAAGCCATCGGTACCATCACGAACAATCGTAATATCATTCAGGCTACCGACTGAGCTGTTCACGCCGTTCGGACCAGAGACAAGGATCCCGCCGCCAGGCATGATGTCGCCTGTTTCTTCGCAATAGAAGTAACCGGTTGGGTCATAATCTTCGTTATCCGGGATGCCGTCGCCATCGCGATCGCTCGCTGGGATAAGATTACCCGTTGGATCCGTTTCCGGGCTCTCGGAGTCGTCCAGCACGCCGTCACCATCGCTGTCGATCAAGACAAGTGGAGTCGGGTTCACGTCATTATCTGTACCCGGCGTTACGCTTGGGTCATTGGACGGAACTTCGCTAGAAAGCTGCGGTGAATTACCGATAGCTGTATTTGGCTGTGACGGGCCGGAGACTGAGATATCAATGCGAACATTGATAACAATCGTGCCAGTTTCGCCAACCATTAGCTGCGTATTTCCAGCCAGAAGCTCAGTAGCGCTTGCGCCATTATAAGATCCATTAGCTGAGCCTGTTCCGCCGAAGCCAGTAACTGTTACGTCAGGCGTCGCAACGATTGTCGCAGGTGCAAGAACGCTTTCCAGATCATCAACAAGGCTTAGATTTGTCAGTGTGACGTTACCGGTATTTTCCATGACAAGCGTATATTCGATGTCATAGATCGGACCACCAACTTGGATAAGGTCTGTGACTTCTTTGGTCACATACATCATCGGGTCACGGCCCGCATCAACAGTCACTTCATCAGGTGCTGACGTGGTTGTTCCATCTGTCGCTGTCGCGATATTTGTAACGCTACCTTCGTCAATATCAGCCTGCGTGACCTCGTAATCGGCTAGACATGTTAGCGTTGCGTTTGGCGCGAGACCACCTACTGGAAGCGCAGGACAATTTACAGTCGCGATTTTATCATCAGAAACCGTGATAGCCTCTGTGATAGACACGTTACCTGTATTGGTCACAACATATTCATAGGACACTGTGTCGCCGGCCGTTGCAAAGCTTGTATCGACTGCAGATTTCGCAATCGTCAAGCTCGATGCTTGATCAGCCGTAACCGTCACAGACACGTCAGGAGAGACGATCGTGCCATCTGTTGCGCTCGCAATATTAGTCACTTCGCCTGCATCAACATCAGCCTGCGTCACTTCATATGGCGCGCTACATGTAAGCGTTTCATTTGGAGCCAAACCATCAGCGGGCAGCGCAGGACAGTTCACTGTCACAATTTTATCATCAGAGACAGAGACCGCATTTGTGATCGTGGTGTTACCAGTATTGGTGACAACATAGCTATAAGTGATGATTTCGCCTGCTGTTGCAAAGCTCGTCGCATCAGATGTTTTCACAACGCTCATTTCAGGAGCTTGCGTCGCGCCAACGGTTACGCTTGTCTCAGGTGACGTCGTCGTGCCATCTGTTGCGCTCGCAATATTTGTAACGCTGCCCGCATCAATATCAGCCTGCGTGACCGCATAATCAGCACTACACGTAATTGTATCATTTGGAACAAGGCCGCCGCTCGGAAGAGCCGGACATGTCACAGACGCAATTTTATCATCAGAGACTGAAATCGGGTTTGTCAGTGTGACGTTACCGGAGTTGGTGACGACATAGTTATAAGACAGGATATCACCGACTGCGCTGAACTCAGACACTGTTGCGATTTTTGCAACTGTCATAGCCGCAGTCTGCGCGCCGTTCACTGTTTCAGTCACTGGCGTTGACGTAACCGTTCCGTCTGTGGCTGTCGCTGTGTTGATAACCTGACCGGAGTTCAAATCAGCCTGCGTGACCAGATCACTGGCCTCACATGTGACGCTCGCGCCCGGAAGCAATCCGCCCGCGGGAAGCGCAGGACAAGACACCACACCGATGCGGTCATCATTGACAGACACAGGGTCTGTGATTGTGACGTTACCGGAATTGGTGACAACGAAGCGGTAATCGATTTGATCACCAACGCTATCGAATGTCGCCGTTAGGGCCGTTTTCTCTACAGAAAGCTCTGGAGCCTGCGCCGCTGTGACCATTTCAGTCACATCAGGAGACGTCGTCGTGCCATCGCTAGATGACGCAATATTTGTTACGCTGCCCGCATCAACATCTGCCTGCGTGACTTCATAAGTCGCGCTACATGTCAGAGTCGCTGCCGGAGCAAGACCACCTGCTGGAAGTGCAGGACAAGAGACAGACGCAATTTTGTCATCAGAGACAGTGATTACATTTGTGATCGTGACGTTACCGGCGTTGGTGACAACATATTCATAAGTCAGAATGTCGCCGGCAACTGAGAACTCAGTCTCAAGAGCGGTTTTCACAGTTGTTAGCTCAGGTGTCTGCGTGCCTGTGATGGTCGCTGTATCCGTCGGTGAGACGATCGTGCCGTCGCTTGCGCTGGCAATATTTGTGACCGTGCCGACGTCAAGGTCAGCCTGTGTGACAGCGTAATCCGCCGTGCACTCAAGAACTGCATTTGGAAGCAAACCCCCGCTCGGAAGAGCCGGACATGTCACAGACGCAATTTTGTCATCGCTCACTGTGATTGGCGCAGTGATTGTGACGTTGCCGTCATTTGTGACGAAATAGCTATATGAGAGAACATCGCCAACCGCTGCAAAGTCGCTGCTCTGCGCCACTTTGTTGACAGCCAAGGATGGCGTCTGTGTTGCGTTGACTGTTTCGCTATCCGTTGCCGGCGTCACGAAACCATCTGTTGCAGACGCATTATTGGTCACAGAGCCCGCATCAATATCAGCCTGCGTGACAGTATAGTCAGCCGTGCACGTAATAGACTGCGCCGGAGCCAAACCACCGCTCGGAAGAGCCGGGCAAGACACGGATGCGATTTTGTCATCAGCAACAGTGATCGGGAATGTGATCGTGGTGTTGCCCGTATTGGTGACGACATAATCATAGGAGACAATATCACCGACAGAATCGTAATCTGTAACCGTAGCTGTCTTTACCATACCGAGCATTGGCATGCGATCCGCATTGATTGTGACAAAGTCAGGCGGGGAGCTGGCGCGCGGATTTTCAGCATAAGCATCATTGGTCACAAAACCGCGATCAATATCAGCCTGCGTGACAGTGTAGTCCGCCGTGCATGTTTCGATTTGACCAGGAATGAAGTTACCAGTGTAACACGTGAAGCGACCGATTTTATCATCGATAATCTCGACCTGCCCTGTCAGCGTAACGTTACCTGTGTTTTCAATCTCATAGCTATAGGCCAGCACGTCGCCGACCATGGAGAAGACTGTATCCGGTGATGATTTACGCATCTCGACAGCTGGGTTTACATTGCCCGGAACTGTCTCTGATGTCAGAGCAGACGTTACATTACCGTCCGTAGCAGAGGCCACATTGGTGACAACGCCAACATCCAGATCATCCTGCGTGACGATATAATCAGCCGTACATGTGATCGAATTCGTCGGAAGTAATCCGCCCGCTGGAAGCGCAGGACAATTTACATTTGAAATACGGTTATCACTGACGCTGATCGGGTTAGTCACTGTGACGTTACCCGTATTGGTGACAACATATTCGTAAGTAACGATGTCACCCGGAAGTGTGAAGTTGATATTCGTCGCTGTCTTGACTGTTTCCAGACCTTCAAGACGCGTTGCGACAACGCGCTCCGTTACCGGATCAGAGACGATAGTGCCGTCTGTAGCGCTCGCGATGTTTTCGACAACGCCTGCATCAATATCAGCCTGCGTAACGCTATATGTTGCGTCACATGTGAGCGACGCGCCGGGGACAAGACCGCCCGCTGGAAGCGCAGGACAATTGACTGTCGCGATTTTATCATCAGCCACAGAGATCGCGTCTGTAATTGT
>CALLBH010000087.1 GCA_938001945.1 uncultured Robiginitomaculum sp. | reverse complement strand
AGCAGTGGTGATGATATTACAACCCAATTATCGGATCACATTCAGGCCCATGATATTGGGTATGGATATGGCGCATTAGCCGCCGGGGCGGACATTATATTTGCAGAAAGCCTGCTCAGTGACGGCGCGCAGCTTCATGTTATCCTTCCCTGTAAAAGTGATGCATTTTTGGAGCAATCCGTAGCGCCATTTGGGACGTCATGGATAGCGCGATATAAGGCCTGCATGGACGGAGCTTCATCGCTCACAGAGCTAGAGGGCGCGCCGCTCTATTCGCAGGCCGATATGCAATTATTGGCAGGACGCGTTGCGATGGGGCAAGCGATTATAAAAAGTCGCCATTTTAACAATCATGCAGCCCAAGCTTTGCTCTGGGACAGGCGCAGAACGCGGTCATTGACGACACATATGGCCGGGCAATGGCAAAGTACAAATCTAGATCAAATCATCGTTCCGCTCTCAGGGCTTCCAAAAAATAAACCGGGGAAAGGGTCAACCTCAAAACCCGTTGCGGTGCATATGATGACCGCGTCGGCCTCAGAGACTGTGTCCTATGGAAAACTCGAAGATGCGATTGCGGAAGCGCTAAAAATGATTGCGAACGATGTCTCGATTAAACTGGCTTTGGCTTTCGATTTTACGGCGAGTTCAGAGGCTTTATCCGGCCTACTTGCGCAAAGCCCTGCGGGGTCAATGTGCGTGACTGAGCCTGTGGCGTGCTGCATTGTATTGTCTGGTATAGCTGACGTGTCTGTTACATTTGCGGGATCTGTTTTGATGCCGAACCACGCGGCCTTACGCTGTTATACCGTATCAGGAACAGCGTAAATTGATTTAGCGAAATGCGGTTGTTAGCGCTCCAGGATCTTGGATAATGAGCGCGCCCGGCACGCGCGTGACAACGCCTGTCCGCTTTAATTCATTGACCGTGCGCGAGACAGTTTCGCGGGTTGAGTTAACACGGCGCGCGAGATCGACGAATACAGGTCCAGGCCGAATAATGTGTTTGTCCGGCTCTACACCAATCGGCGCAGATAAACGCAATAGCTCCGCGCAGATACGCCCTTTGACAGACAATGTGTGCGTATCGATTAAGCCGGATAATGTGTGATTTAACCGCGCGGCAAGATCAGATGCTGCGGCATTCGCTAGAGCCGCATTCTCAATCAGGCATTTCTTCATTCGGCTGGCCGGCATGATTTCAATAACAAGCGTGCTATCAGCCAGAAGTTCAAAATTTAACGGCGTGTCTGTGAGTAAAGATATAAGGCCAATAAATTGCCCCGGCACATATTCCCCAAGCCATGTTCGGTCACCTTCGGCGGAATAGGCAACAGCATAGGCGCGGCCGGAAACGATAATACCAATATTCTGCGCGTCTTGCCCTTGGAACTGGATCGTATCCTTCGCCGCAAATGTTTTTCGCGCGCAATGACTCGCTAAATATTTGTACCAATCTTGCTGATCAAAAGTGCGCATAAACATATCATAATCATATAATGCATCGAAGATAGATGAAAAATGGAGCCTGCCAAATCATCTTGGCGTCAATTATTTGGCCCGGGTTTGATACGCATTAAAGAGTTTTGACGCGCTCAGGCTTACGCCTCATCAGCCCAGCGGAAATGATAGCATTGAGGAGAGCGTAATGGAAATTAGAGCAAAGTATCAATTCGTGGCCGCTGCCGCGATATTATTATGCGGGTGTAGCGGCACTGACCAACCGAATAAAAGCGATGCTGTAATTGATACAGCGCAGTCCATTGCAAACGTTCCCGTTCTTGTTCAACCTGATGGTTCCTATCCGGTGATGCCGCTTGAAAAAGACGTGATCGTTGTGAAGGTCCTGCAAACTACAGTCGACTCGCTTAAGGATTTTCCGTCAGTGCAAGAGGGCCTGGACCATAACTTAACACATATGGAAGAGATGGCGCAGAAAGCTTGCACGACCGGTAAGTCACCCGATTTTCTGCTTTATCACGAATTTCCACTCACGGGATATTCCTCCGGAACGCGCACAGAGAAATTACCTTTTACGGTTCAAATCCCAGGGCCCGAAACAGAGCGCCTCGGCAAAATTGCGCGCGACTGCGACACCTATATTGTCTTTGGAACTTACGCCACGGATGATGATTGGCCCGGGCATATTCTGTCGCTCAACGCCGTAATAAATCGTGACGGCGAAGTCGCGAAAGTGTTTTGGAAATCGCGCAATATTAAGCGGCTCTACCCTGACCGTGAAATCACGACGACAACCATTGAGTCTGTTCGGGATAAATACCGTGCAAAATATGGTATCGAAGAAGAATTTCCAGTGTTGCAAACTGAATATGGAAATATCGCCGTCTCTACGGTTCAATTTGATCCCTTCATCTTTGCCGCCTTTGCGGCGCGCGGTACAGAAATCATGATCCGCACGGCGACATTATTTGAAGGTTTTGATGTGCAAGCGACAGCTGCAAATAATAATTTCTACTCCACCATGACGAATATTGCCTTTGATTACCCGGGTTATGAAGCCGGCGAAAGCATCATCGTGGATAATAAAGGCAAGTTGCTGGCAAAATCAGAGAGCCTCACAGAGGATGATATTATTGAAGCTGAAATTCCTATCGCGCAATTTCGCGCGGGGCGCAAAATTCCAAATTATGCCTATGATGTGACCAAAACTGTTCTGGATCAATATGTTCAAGAGTTTCCGATCAATCACATGGATCTACCGCGTGATCAGCTCCCGGAGACAGGGCAAGAGATGAAGGCGATGATGGAAAGTGTCAGTCGGTTTAACACGCCGAAGGACTAAGGATTAAATAAGAGTCTTACCTGATTTTGGGCCGATCAAGAACCATACGATTAAACCGATAACAGGAAAGAACAGGACGAAAAGTGTCCAGAGTATTTTTGCGCCATTGGAGGCGCTGGATGATAAAATATTGATGATTGCCCACACGGCCAGCACGATGTGCAATAATGCGATTATAGATTTCATGACGTTTCTCCGTCGTTTATGTGTATTTCAATCTGGTATATCAAACGCCTCTCCTGCGGAAGTGTTCCCGAGAACTTTAAGGGGTGACCAATCTTAAATGCAGGCTAGGGCGTATTCTTTACTGAAGCCTTCATGGAACATATCACGGCCTCGCCCGTATGACAGGTAGGACTGCGTTAATTCAGACGCCCACATTATTCGAGGAGCCCATCATGGCCACTGCAAAATCAACAGCCGCATCACGTAAAAAAGTCGTTGCAATGAAAGACCCAGACATTTCATCACAGATTGAAATTCTGCGCGCCGACATCGCTACGCTTGCAGGCACCATTAAATCTCAAGCCAAAGCTACGGCCAATGAAAAGGTCGCCACAGCCAAGAAAGTCGCGGCGGAAACTACGGACACAGCAAAGGTCAAATATGACGAGCTGACGTCAAGCGCCGAGACGCAAATCCGCGAAAACCCGCTGACATCGGTCGCGATCGCCGTGGGTGTAGGTCTGCTGCTGGGCGCTTTGACACGCCGCTAGGATTTTAGATGTTAAAACTTCTCTTGGCCGCCGCGCCTTATCTTTTGAAGGCCCCCAAAAGTGCGCCGCGCCGTTCGATCGGCGGGGCGTTGGTGGGTGCGCTGTTGATATGTGTTGCCGCAATATTTCTATTGGTGGCTCTCTTTTTAGTGGTCCAAACGAACCTTGGCCCTGAGATGGCGTGCCTGACAATTGGCGCAATCTTATTAATTGCAGGGTTGGTGTTTTGGATGTCGTCCAGGGCTAAACTGCCCGCGAAAGCCATTGATCCAGAGGCGGCCGCGCTGGCGAAGACACAACAAGATCCGATTGCAGGTCTGTTGCCTGACGGCTTCAAAGACTCGCCTGCCGTGAAGAAAATAATGACGCAAATGGCGGAGAACCCTATCGCCGCAAGCGCCGCAGCGCTTTCACTGGGTCTGATCATTTCCCACGAAATTTTTAAGGACAAATAATATGACT
>CALLBH010000086.1 GCA_938001945.1 uncultured Robiginitomaculum sp. | reverse complement strand
GGAGATATGCCCTGCGTAAAAGTTTACGGCGATGCCAATGTGCTCGCCATTATGGATGTGTTCCCGCAAAGCGAGGGACATGTCCTCGTTATCCCGCGCGCGCCGTCGCGCAACCTGCTTGAACTCGAGGCCAAAGATATTGGCCGCCTGTTCGGAACCGTGCAGCGTATATCCAAGGCCGTTGATACGGCGCTGTCGCCGGACGGAATAATCGTGACGCAATTTAACGGCGCGCCCGCAGGGCAGACCGTGTTCCACACCCATGTCCATATTATCCCGCGTTTTGCGGGCGGCGAGACAAAGCCCCACGCCAGCGGGCAAATGGCAGATATGGACGCGCTCGAAACCATTGCCGCTAAAATCAGAGCCGCGCTTTAATTTGGCCAAAGTCTCCGTCATTATTGTCAATTACAATGCAGGCGAGTGGCTGACCCGCAGTACGCTCAGTCTTGCCGCGCAGACGATGGCCGACTTTGAATGTTTCATTATCGATAATGACAGCACAGATGGTTCCGTCGCCGCCCTACCCGAATTGGATGAGCGCTTTGAAATTATAGAGCTGGGCGCGAATACCGGATTTGCAAAGGCGAATAATATTGGCGCGGCCAAAGCCAGCGGGCAGTGGATTGCGCTGCTTAATCCCGACGCCTTTGCGCGGCCAGATTGGCTGGAGACGCTACTCGCCGAGACGCTGCGCGCGCCCAATATTACCATGGTCGGATCACGGCAAATCATGGCGCTGGATAGCGCTGTTCTCGACGGCCTCGGCGATTGCTATTCGGCGTTCGGAATTGCTTACCGCGCGGGTTATGGGCACAGCGCAGATGTTGCCCCCGACAGCGCTTTTGTCTTTGGCCCCTGCGCGGCAGCCGCGCTATATCACCGCGAAACATTCCTGCGCCTTGGCGGATTTGATGAACGGTTTTTCTGTTACCACGAAGACGTTGATCTGGCGTTGCGGATGCGCCTGGCGGGCGGGGAATGCGTGCAAAGCGCGGACGCGATTGTCGATCATGTCAGCAGCGGAATTAGCAATCAAGTTAGCGGCTTTGCCGTATTTTACGGCACGCGTAACCGCATTTGGACCTTTGTAAAATCAATGCCGTTGCCGCTTCTTATTCTTCTCGGACCGCTCCATATTTTTGCCAATCTGGCTTATCTGGTCTGGTCAGCGTTTCGCCCCGGCCGGTTCAAACCCACGGCGCGCGGGATTTGGCATGCCCTTAAAGGCCTTCCCGGTATATGGGCCTCTCGGCGCGATGTTCAAAAAACTACGACGCTCCCCGCGACCGAGCTTTTATATGCGCTGACATTTAACCCGATAAAAGTCATGCGGCGCGGGGTGCATTTACGCGCCCCTGTTGCTAAAGAGCGCGAATGAGCACTGATAAAACTATAGCCGCCGGACGGCGCGTTCTTGATATTGAAATCGACGCCATGCGCGATTTACGTGACGGACTGGGCGACGACTTCGCTGCCGCTGTCGCGCATTTGAAAGCCTCCAAAGGCCGCGTCATACTCGCGGGCGTCGGAAAGTCCGGTCACGTTGCGCGCAAAATCGCGGCGACGCTGGCTAGCACCGGAACGCCTTCGCTTTATGTTCACCCCACAGAAGCCAGTCACGGCGATATGGGCATGATCACGCCGGACGATACAGTCATCGCATTATCGCGCAGCGGCGAGACAAATGAGCTCGCCGATATGATCGGATATTGCCGCCGCTTTGACGTTCCGCTTATGGCGATCACGGCCAAGGCCGGGAGTACGCTGGCGCGCTCCGCCAATTTCCCGCTGATTATCCCCGACGCCCCCGAGGCCTGCGCCGAGACCCGCGCGCCAACGACCAGCACAACTTTGCAAATCGCCATGGGCGACGCGCTGGCTGTGGCGCTACTCGAGGCGAAAGGTTTTACCGCCAAAGATTTCAAAACTTATCATCCCGGCGGCGCGCTGGGCGCATCGCTCGCGACTGTGTCTGATTTAATGCATAGCGGCGACGCCGTACCGCTGGTGGAGAGCGACACGCGCATGTCCGAAGCGCTGATTATTATGAGCGAAAAAGGCTTTGGCTGCGTTGGCGTGATGGACAACGGCAAATTTGCAGGCATTATTACCGACGGTGATTTACGCCGCCATATGGATGGGACCCTCACCACCAAAACCGCAAAAGCGATTATGACGGCCGACCCCAAAACATCTACGCCAAGCGAACTCGCCGCCGACGCCCTTCGCCGCATGACCAATGAGCCGCCCAAAGTGATGCAGCTCTTCGTGCTGGACGGAGATGCGCCTGTCGGGATTTTGCATTTGCATGATTGCCTAAGGGCGGGACTGGCTTAGGGGTGTGAAAGGGTTACTACATAGGGAAAGTCGTTTCTGGGAATATGTATCGAATACAAATCTATTATTCGTTTGTTTGTTAACTGGATCAATCTTCGGAGTTCGTTTTATATATAGCTTTGACTATACTCATTTATTGAACATCAAAAACATCGCAACTCTCTGTGCGGCTATAACTTCTATAAATTGTGCAATTGCTCTAGTAATACGTAGAACAGAAAAATCGAATTATGTAATTTGCCTAGCGTTGCTGTTTGCCATTTTATTTATCCTTTTATCCATGCTGATTGAATACAGACTTATGAGATTGTTAGAAATACACGACGATGCAATTCATAAGAGAAAATATATTTTTGAGAATACGATTTTATTGGCAGCAATAGCAGGGTTATTTGCAATCCCACTCTGGGTGAATTGGCCGATTAAGAATAGTCCGATTGCGAATGAATTTTCATAATGAAAAAATTACTCAATAGACAAAACGTCATTTGGCGCTTGCTGGCGGCTGCGGCTCTACTATGGGCAGCATCATTTTCCGGTATTTTCTCATTAACGACACTGGGCTTTATTGGCGGTTTTGACTTCGCATATGACGCCCTTCCTATTTATGGAGTCATGATAACGGCTGTTTTGATTTCGGCGGCAATTTGGCAAGTAATTAAACCAAAATTTCGTTTGGTTCTAATCGCAGTGCTTATGCTGGTAATCTTTTACATCTGGGTCATTTCGCTCTCCGGAGTGACTTTGCAAGGCTCCCCTGAGTTTAGCGAATACATCAAAGCAGACCCTTTGATGACGCCGGACAAAATAACCACCTCATTATTTGAGGTTATAACAATTTTCACGACGGTCATCTTACCAAGCTTTCTCACCATTTGGGTCAATTGGCCCGTCAAACAACCGCCTATTGAAAATGAGTTTTCATGATGAAACGGCAAAGACATTATTCTGAGTGGGAAATTGCGGGGCTGGTCGGGAGCACAGTTATTCTAATTTTTAAATTCTTCGGAAGCATACTTGCCGCATTTGATATGCTAGGATTACCTTATGGAATTGTTGAAAAAATATACGGCGCATACATGTTTTTAATTAGTATGAGCTGCATCTCTTTAGCTTATTTTCAGTGGTATGAGCCGCGACTCAAATTTGTACTATTTCTCATCTTAGGGTCATTACTCTCAATATTATTTTGGCCAGTTATTTCCATTTTCGACACTAGTAATTTCCCTACACGAAGCAGTTTGGCACTCATTCTAAACATGAGTTTGACAGTATTAATTTTTGCAATCCCCATTTGGATGAACCGTTCGCGGTGGCGCAAGGTTACTCCGTCTCAGATTGAGGCCTTTGAATAGAGCTCTCGCCCTCAAGCTCGACCAATCGCATTTCTTCGCGAATATCGCCGCGTACGACGGCGGCTTCGACGCTGAGCTCATCAAGGACCAAAGCGCGTTCGGCGTCAGCAAGGCCCTCTTCTAATTTGCCTTGGCGGCGGCGGGCATCGGCGCGGTAGATGAGCGCTTGGACATTGACGGGGTCATAGGCGAGCGTGCTGGTCAGATCGATTTCGGCGTAATCCCAGCGGCCTAATTTAGCATAAGCCCGCGCGCGGATGATGCGTAAATCTGTATCGGATTTGGCAATCTCAAGCCCGCTATTCGCCGCGCGGTAAGCCGCTTTGGCGTCTTGGCCGACCAGCCAGAAATCCGCCGCTTGCGCGTAAAATTCAGCGCGCATTTTAGCGGGACCAATGCGGCTCTCACTGCCCATTTGCTCAAGCATGGCTGCGGCCATATGGGTCTCGCCAGCGGCAAACAAAGCCAAAGCCGCGCAGTGACGCGCGCGCCGTCCCCCGCCGCGGGATTGCCAAATCATGGCGTCTTCGAACGCGGTTTCCGGATCGTCGCTTATGCTCTCGAGGCATTTCTCATGACGTTGATCGAAATTCATATCCTCAAGCGCAGGCGGCGTCGGCGCGACATCGGGAATATCATCATAGTCCAAGATTTGGCTGGTCGCCTCTGGCGCGTCCTGCGCCAATGCGGAAGGGCCCATGACAAGCGGCGATAGAGCGGTTAGAGCACAGCATAATAACGAGCGATAAATTTTCATATCGCCTCATCGCAAATAAGGACCGCGTCAACAATGCCGTCACGCATTAAACATCAGCAAGGCAAAATCGCGCTGCTCGGCGCGGGCTATGTTGCGCGCGCGCTCATCCCGGCATTAAGCCATGCGGGCTGGGATATTATCGCGACGGCGCGCGATGGTCAGAGCGAGCATGACTGCCGAACATTTGCCTATGATACCGGTGACGGCATGAGCGATGCGTTGAAAGAGGCGCTATCGACTTGCACCGCTATTATCTCCTCTGTCCCGCCCAGAACCGACTCCGATCCCGTGATCGCTGATTTGGCGAAACTGGACTTAAGCCATGTAAAATGGGCCAGCTATCTCTCCGCAACCAGCGTCTATGGCGATCGCGGGGGACAATGGGCCTTCGAGGATGAGTTAT
>CALLBH010000085.1 GCA_938001945.1 uncultured Robiginitomaculum sp. | reverse complement strand
ATCCCAAACCACAAATGAGTTGGTCATCGAGTTAAGCGCATCATAGAGCCGTGCTTCAGCACGTTGTAGTCTGTTTTGAGCGCCGCGCTGCTCAGTAATATCCGTGCCAATTCCGGAAAGGATTGTGCCGCCGCCTTCAGTGCCAAGTTGTTGTGTGTCCCCGCGCAGTTTTAAAACAACAGCGCGGTGCGCTGCGCGCACATCAATTTCAATTGCGCCTTGAATCATGGATCTGCGGATTGAGGCGAGGAGCTTTTCGCGATCTTCAGTCTCAATGAGGGCCAAAAACTGAGACATGGATATGTCTTGATCTTCTTCGTTCATTCCAAGGAAGCGCGCGAGAGAGCGGTTCATGAAAACCGTGTTTTCGTGTAGGTTTATAACAAAGATACCCCCGCGGCCGCCCTCTACTGATTGCTGAAATCTAAGCTGTGAGAGATCGCTGCTGCGTTGACCCTGTTGCGCATCTGCGACTTGCCCATAGGCACGGCGAAGAAGCGCCATTATGAGAAAAGATGTTCCCCCCAGAAGCATAAGAAATGTGAATAAATTATCTGGAATTCCAATTGAGGGGACGCCGACATTACGAATAAGGGTGAGATCGGTATTTTCAATACGCGCCGCAGCAAGGATTGATCCATCAGAAAGACTGCGTGTTCCGACACCTTTCTCGATTGTCGTGATTTGACTTAGCTGATTTCCGGATATTGAGAATGTCTCTGCTACAGTGCCCGTCCGGATGTTGCCCGTTGCATCAATAACTTGGCCGCTGCGAGAAACAATGGCTGTGCTGAAATCGCTGTTTGCGCGAATGAAACTGCCTTGGGTGAATTGCGTTACGAGGTAGTTGTTTCCAGCACGGCGAACCACAATGGGTAGAGCTTGACCATTCTCGCCCGGTAGGCTGTCGATACGCACACCGCCTTGTGGAAAGTCCTTCAGCGATACGCTGCTAAGGTTTTTCGCCGTGGTTGGGTAGTGGGACAAAGACCGCCCATTTGAGTCTAGCAGGGCGACTCCAACAACATTGTCGCCCCTCGCTGCAACGCCCACAATCTGTGAAGCGGAACCGCGAAAAGACAAAGCTGTGTCTTGCCAACGTACAGCAGACCCAAACCGATCTGATATGGCGAGGCTCTGCGCGCTAATTTCTGCCTTGCTTTGGTCAAGACCCGCTGACTTATCAGCATGTCGTGATTTATAAACTGTGGAGCCCGCCAGCACGATAAAGAAGAACAAGAAAGCTAAGGCGGCAAATAATAAAAACTTATTCTGCTTTGCCGTCTCACTGGACTTGTCCGCGCTAGACTTGAAACCTGACATAAGTCTCTTTGAAAGTGAGCGCTGCGGTAAAGTCTCAATTTCTGTGGCACGCGCTATGGGCGTCCCGCGGGGGACAAGCCGTTTTTCAGTATATTGCCCCGGATTTTGAACTTGCGGCGGCCGCTGTCCTTGCGGTGGAGGCTGCATTTGGGGCGCATTGGCGCGCGAAATAGGCGCAGCAGGACGCTGCCCGCCCCCTTGAGGGTGAGCCGCTTGTCCTGGGTAGACAGGTTGTCCAATATTTTGCGTCATGCAAAAGTCCTGCGAATCACGGCTAAAGATAAGTTGAAAGTCTTAACAAAGTCGAGCGTTGCGGGGAAAATAAACCCAACAAAATCGAGGTTTTACAGCCGAATAGGCTCACGCTCTGGTTTGCCCAGCGCATATCCTTGCGCGGCATCAAAATTTAAGGATTTTACAAATGTAATCGCGGCGTCGTCCTCAACGCCTTCGGCAATCGCTTTGACATTCAAAGGCAGGCGTAAATCTAGTAAAGCGCGTAAGATGAACAGATCGCGCTGTGATGTCATAGCCGCTTGAACAAAATCGCCATCGATCTTGAGCCACTGCGTTTCAAAAGCCCGTAAATAGCGTATCGATGCGGCTCCTGCTCCGACATCATCAAGACATAAGGGGTGCCCAGCATTGGATAGACGACCTAAAACATGTTGCGCCTGTGTAAGGTCGCGAATGTCCCATGTTTCAGTAAGTTCAATGATTAATCGCTTAGGATCAGACGTTAATTTAGATAATGAGTGAAACAATGCTTCTTCAAAAGTTGCCTCCAGCATCGACGCGCCAGATAAGTTGACGGCAATTGGCAAACGGCGGCGATCCATGTTGAGCGTGCGTATGGCTTGCTCAAGCATAGACAAATCAAGCGTTGCAATTGCCCCGCTTATTTCTGCTGGGCGAAGCATATCCACCAAGCCTTCATCCGCATCAAATCGTACAAGCCATTCATCATGGATCGGCTGCATTGTGGCCAAATCTACAACAGGCTGCCGCATGATGTGGTAACGCTTTTCGTGAACATGTTGGCGAAAGCCTGAGGCGGTTTTTGGATCTGACATCATTCTTCCGAAACATTTTATCCCAGCGCTTTTTGCGCAATCTCCAAAACATTCTTTGAAGGGTTGCTATCGATAACACGCTTTAGCTGCAATTTAATTAATGCTTGGCGGTGTGTGTCGAGGCGTCTCCAAATTTCAAATACGCCAAGCAGGCGCGCGGCAACGCCGGGGTTTTTGCCGTCCATATCGATGACGCGGTTCGTGAAAAATTCATAGCCGCTCCCATCATAAGCATGGAAGTTTTTGGGGTTTGTCATCGCAAAGCCGCCGACCAGCGCGCGGACGCGATTGGGATTATTGCTCTGATAGGCGGCATGATCGAGCAGACTTGCAATCGTCGCAAAACTGTCTTTGCCGGCACGCGAAGATTGCAGCGCGAACCATTTGTCAATAACCAGCGCGTCATCTTTCCAGCGCTTATAAAATGCGTCACTTGCCACGTTCCCCATATCGTCATCACTCCGCATCAAAGTGATTAGCGCAGAGATTTCATCAGTCATATTTGTCGCCTCATCAAATTGGGATTTGGCAAGCATTTTTGTGTCGTGACGTCCTTGAGTTGACAGCAGAGAGAGGCAAGCATTTTTCAAAGAGCGCTTGGCTGCAGGAATTGCGTCTGGGCTAAATTTACCGCTATCCTGATTGGCCTTATACAGACGCTCGAGATCTTCGCGGCAGTGATCGGCAATAGCGCGGCGTAGCCATGCGCTGGCTTCGCTAATCGCTATAGGGTCAATCTGGTTCATGGAGAGCAAAAGTTCATTTTCGCCAGGTGTTCCAAGGGCGAGGGCTTTGAAACCCGGGTCAATGGTCGCGTCGGTGAGAGTGTTCTGGATAGCATGAACATATTGACGTAAAGCCGGGTCATAGCGCGGTATTTTTCCACTTTCTATCGCGCGCGCTTGCGCCGTTAAAAGCTCACGCGCCAAAGCTTGACCCGCCTCCCAGCGCGAAAACAGGTCTGTTTCATGCGCCATAATATGCGCGCGCTGCGCCGCAGTTTGCGGGTAATTGACTGTGACCGGCGCAGAGAAACCGCGATTAACGGATAGTGTTGACCCCGCTTCGACGCTCGTAAGCCCTACAGTCATTTTCGCCTTATTTAAAGTGACCATTTGTTCCGCATAAACACGTCCGCTCGGCGAAATCAGGGCGAGCGAGACTGGCATCATCAAAGGCGATTTTTTGGGCTGACCCGGCGTTGAGTTTGTTTTTTGCGAGAGCTTAACTGTTAGCGTTTTATCAGCTTCATTGCGTTCTGTGCTCACCGATAAAATCGGTGTTCCTGCCTGTTCATACCAGAGCATGAAATGCGACAGATCGCGCCCGCTTGCCGCTTCAAAACTTTTGATAAATTGCTCTACCGTCGCGGCTGTGCCGTCCAGCGTTTCAAAATAATGATCGCTACCTTTGCGAAACATCTCAGGACCCAGCAGAGCTTTGAGCATGCGAATAAGCTCCGCGCCTTTTTCGTAGATGGTCGCGGTGTAGAAATTGTCGATTTTCAGATATTGTTTTGGCCGTACGGGATGGGAGAGCGGACCCGCATCTTCGGGAAATTGACGCGCGCGCAAGGCTTTAACGTCTTTGATGCGCTGCAGCGCCGCGCCGCGTTCATGGGCGCTAAATTCTTGGTCGCGGAAAACCGTAAAGCCTTCCTTTAGGCACAGCTGAAACCAATCACGGCAGGTGATGCGGTTACCTGTCCAGTTGTGAAAATACTCATGAGCAACAACGCTTTCAATGCGCTGGAAATTCATATCTGTTGCGCGCTCAGCATCGGCGAGCAGTAAAGCGGAGTTAAAGATGTTTAGACCTTTATTCTCCATCGCGCCGAAATTGAAATCACGCACGGCAACGATCATGAACCGATCTAGATCATATTCACGGCCAAAAGCTTTTTCGTCCCACACCATAGAGCGCTTAAGCGAGTCCATCGCGTAATGCGCGCGCGAGGCGTCGCCTGGGTCGACATAAATATCCAGCGCAATTGTGCGTCCGCTCATCGTCGTGAAACTATCCGTGATATTATCAAATTCGCCTGCAACCAGCGCGAAAAGGTAACAGGGCTTGCGAAACGGATCTTCCCAAATCGCGTAATGCTGACCGCCCGCGAGATCGCCTTCTTCGATTAAATTGCCATTAGCAAGCAGGGTAGGGTAGGCCGCTTTATCGCCTGATATCTTGACGCGATATGTCGACAGAACATCTGGACGGTCCGCGAAATATGTGATGCGGCGAAAGCCCTCGGCCTCGCATTGCGTGCAAAACCGCCCGCCCGAGACGTAAAGTCCCATAAGCTGTGTGTTATCTTTGGGCGCGCAGGTGTTTTCAATCACGATTGTGAATTCATCAGGTACAGCGTCGATAATTAACTGCGTCTGCGTGAGCCGATATTGCGTGCGCTTCAGGGCTTTGCCGTCAATCGCGATGGACACGAGAACAATATCGTCACCATCCAAAACCAACGAAGCCCCCGCTTCGCCCGTCCGAACCATCTTCATCGTCGAGATAACTCTGGTCTTTTCTGGGTCCAGCGTGAAGTCCAAATCAACCGTTTGGATGTCAAAATCAAAGGGGGCGTATTCGGATAATAATGTTGGCGTCTGGGCGGTATCGGTGCGCATGAATCTCTCAGTTTTAGGTTTGAACTAATGTTACAAATCTAAAGTGAAATGCAAGCGTATTGGCACAATAGTCACAGCTGTTATCTAAAAATTGAATTTATAACTGCGCATTAGATGTAATTTAAGATAAAATTACTATAGCGCAATTATGGTAAGAAACGAAGATAAGTCGGTTCAAATTGTAAAACACCCTAGGTTGGTTTCGGCTGTGGAGGCCTTTGGCATCACAATTTTTGCCTTTTTTACAATCATTGGATTTTTAAATGTTACGCTGTCAGTAGAGCCAAGGTATGTTTGGACTTTGTCTGCTCTATTAACACTCATAACATTTGTTAGTCTTTACACTCTCATCTTGGGGTTTAGGGGCTTGGTATTAAATCGGCGTCTTAGATTTGCTGCCGCTATAATTCCAATCTTACTCATACTGTTTGACGGTGGGGCAATGCTCACCGTGCTATTAAACGGACCGATAGGCCCGTTTGGCGGGGCCGTGGAGGGCATTTCAGGGCCACTTACGGATGGGCTCCTCCCCCTTATTCCGTGGCCAGTAAGCTTTGTCATTGGTGTGTTGGTCGCTGCGATATTAATTTATGCACTTTTTAAGACTCTGACGAAACCTAATGGAGCTTCATCAGAGTAAACCTTTGAGCACGCGCTACTGAAATAAACCCTTTCATAAAGACGCAACCCGCCCTAAAGCGCGCCTTGAATCTTCATATGAATCTACCTGTTATTAAAGAGTGCTATTATGTCCAATGTGACGCCGATTAAATTCCTACGCAATGTCGCCATTGTAGCCCACGTTGACCACGGGAAAACAACGCTTGTCGACAAGCTACTTCGTCAATCTGGAACGCTAGATGAGCGCGGTGAGCGTGAAGAGCGCGTCATGGATAGTAATGACATCGAAAAAGAACGCGGTATTACAATTTTGGCGAAAAACACGGCCATAAAATGGACTGATAAAACCGGTCAAGAATGGCGCATTAATATCGTCGACACACCGGGCCATGCCGACTTTGGCGGCGAAGTTGAGCGGGTCTTGTCAATGGTCGACTCCGTTGTGCTTCTCGTTGACGCCGTCGAAGGCCCGATGCCGCAAACGACATTTGTGACCAAGAAAGCTTTGGCTCAGGGCCTTAAGCCTATTGTTGTTGTCAATAAGGTTGACCGTAACGGCGCGCGCCCGGATTGGGCCGTCGACCAAACATTCGATCTCTTTGACCGCCTCGGCGCAACAGAAGAGCAAATGGACTTCCCGTCTGTCTTTGCCTCTGCGCTAAATGGCTGGGCGAGCCTAGATAGCGAAGCGACATCGGGTGAAGATATGGGCGATTTGTTCCAGACGATTGTCGAGCATACGCCTGTCCCTGATGTTGACCCGACAGGTCCGTTGCAGCTTCAAGTCTCTGCGCTGGATTATAATAGCTATACCGGCGTCATTGGCGTTGGCCGCGTTGTGCGCGGATCGATTAATCGCAATCAGCAAGTCGTCGTGGCTTCGCCCGATGGCAAGCAGCGCAAAGCTAAAGTCCTGCAGCCTTACGGTTTTATGGGCCTAGAGCGTATCGAGATGGATAGCGTACAGGCCGGCGACATCGTCGCCTTTACGGGTATCGACAAGCTCGGCATTTCCGACATGATTGTTGACCCGGACCATATTGATATGCTCCCGCCGCTCTCTGTGGATGAGCCGACAATCTCGATGACATTCCAGGTCAATGACAGTCCCTTTGCAGGCCGCGAAGGTAAATATGTGACCTCGCGCAATATCAAAGATCGCCTCGATAAAGAGCTTATTCATAATGTGGCGCTGCGTGTTGAGCAGCTATCCGAGGCCGATAAATTCCGCGTCTCCGGTCGTGGTGAGCTTCACTTGTCCATCCTGATTGAGAATATGCGCCGAGAAGGTTTTGAGCTGGCCATCTCTCGCCCGCAGGTGATCAACAAAGAAATCGACGGCGTGATGTGCGAGCCCTATGAGCTTTTGACCATTGACGTCGAAGAAGATCACCAAGGCTCTATCATGGAAAAACTGGGTGAGCGCAAAGGCATGATGACGGACATGGTTCCGGATGGCAAAGGCCGCGTGCGTATCGATTATGAAATTCCAACGCGCGGCCTCATCGGCTTTCGCTCTGAATTTATGACGCTCTCTTCGGGCTCCGGTCTGATGTATCATAACTTTGATAAATATGGCCCGCGCGCCAAAGCGTCCGGTATTGGCCGCCGCCAAAAAGGCGTCTTGGTGTCCAAAGAAACCGGCAAGGCGCTCGCTTTTGCGATTTGGAACCTCCAGGATCGCGGCAAGATGTTTATCGGACATGCTACCGAAGTTTATGAAGGCATGATTGTCGGCATTAACGCCCGCGATAATGACCTTGTTGTCAATGTCCTTAAGGGCAAACAGCTGACCAATATGCGCGCATCCGGCAATGACGAAGCCGTCACGCTCACGACGCCTATTCAAGTGACGCTCGAGTCTGCGCTCGAATTTATCAATGATGATGAACTCGTTGAAGTCACGCCGGAAAATATCCGCATTCGCAAGCGCTATCTGACTGAAAATCAGCGTAAGAAAGAAAGCCGCCGCATGGAAGCGCTGGAAGCGGCGAGCGAGTAGGGATTAAAGTAGCGAAACTGTTTTCAGGAATAAGGCGCCTTTAACGGGGCGCCTTATCTTTCATCCCCTTGGCATATATTTTTAAATCTTGATATGTAATCTGCCATTTGGCCAAGACCCATTTCTGCGCGTATTTCATCAATTTTCTCTGGGGATTCCACTGCAAAGGGTTCCCATGTCCCGGCTCCCGTGCACCGTCCTTGTGTCCCATATCTTTGTATGCGTTTTTCTGCGTCCATACCTTCGGTAAAGCGCATTTGCACGCGGTCATAGAGATATGCATAATTAGACTTAGAGACGCCGGGAGCATCAAATTCGGCTTCAATCAATTTTAGGGCCTCGGCTTGAAACTCGGGATTCTGGTCTGCATGTTGCGCAATTAACCATGCATCATTTGCGGCTCCGCTACCATCTTTGTCATCGCGGAACCATCCGCGACCGACCAACATTTTTTGAAGCTCTTGTGTATTAAATGCGTCAACTTTAATCATGCGTGACACAATGCCTGCTTTGAAAGCCTCATATTCTTCGGCGCTCTCGAAATGCTGCTGCGTAGTCGGGTCACTCCAAAGTTTACGCACAGATTGATCTATACTTGTCATGTAACCCAGCTTGTCGGCAGGACTTGAAAAGTCATGTGATGTTATAAATTCAATAACAGACGAAATCTCTGCGTCTCGTGTTTCCCAGAAAAGGTCTGCTGTTCTTGAATCAGTCGGAAGAAATGATGTGGTCGAACGTAGCTGAGCCCGCTCAAAAGGGGTGAGAGTGCTGAAATTGTCTTCGGTGAAAATTTTAGACAACATGTCATTTGTGAATTTATCATCAAATGTTGCCTCGTGATTGATGTTTTCAATTAGCTCCGGAGCGGGTAACGCTACGCCTTGGGCAACTCTGTTCAAAATATCTGTACGCGATTGCGCATGCAACTTGGCGCGTTTTTCATTAATGACACAAAACCGTAAATTATAAGGGACAGAGTCCGGCTCACCATATTGGCTTTGCTCTTGAATGCGGTTCGTCCAATAATGGTATCCATCGTGGAATTCTACTAAACGCACTGGTTCTGTTTCGCCGGCATTTAGAGTGTCGTAAAACTCATTGGCAGGTTGAGTATTGTCAGTGCCTACCATGAGGCGCCGCTTCAATGCCGCTCGACGGAAAATAATTTGAATCTGCGATGCTGGATCTTCGGCGTATTGGTCGATAATTGCCGCGTAATCAAAAGCCTCTGTTTTGGCTTTTTCAAACTCAGCCTCACTCACCCTCCGCCGCAAATCTTCCAGAGGCAAGGTACAGATTTGGGCGTCAGTCATATCTGTCAACTTGAGTAAGTCCTCAAAGTTTTGTGGTGCGTTATCTGCAGCCTGACATGCAGGAATACTTAAAATACACACCATCAATAGCTTTTTCACGTTACTCTCCTTGCGGTGGCACTAAATTTAATAAATCGCTTCTATTAAGTGATATTATAACATATTAAGCTGAATTGCAATTATATTCGCATTTCTCTGTTCTGGCGGTGCAAAGTCTGTAGGGTAATCAAAATTTGGTATACAATCTATACAAGCGGTTTTAACCCAATATAGAAAACATAAACAGCCGTCCCTAATATCGTTGCGGCCATTATTGCATTGAGCGTTCGTCCGGCTTTGCCGCCTTGAAGCAGGCGATTAATCGCCCCGCCCATTGCGGCCCAAAGCACGTTTCCGGTGAAACCCATAATCAAGAATATCCCGATGATGATGGATGTGCGTAGCCAGATATTTTCAGATATCTCCATTGATCCTGTCGTCACCACGAAGGCAAAAAGTAGACCTTTGGGATTAATCCACTGAAATAAGGTCGCTTCAATAAAGCCCAATGGGCGTGTGGGAGTAGTTGTCTCGAGTGATTTTTCTTTCGTGCTTGCCATAATGGCGGCCTTGGCAAATCCCCACGCAAGCGAGACGAGCCAAATCGAGCCAATTAGAGAGATAATTGTAAGGCTAAGCGGGAATTTATCGACGATAACACCCATACCCAATGCGGCAGCAAGAAGTAATAGTGCAAATCCAAATTGCACGCCAAATATATATGGGATGCAACGCTTAAAACCAAAGCGCGTGCCTTGGGTCATTAGAATTATATTGTTTGGCCCAGGCGTAAGGCCACCCATTGCAGTTAGGCTCACAAGAGTTGAGATTGCGGCATAATCCACGGCTTAAACGTTTTTACCGAGCAGAACCTGCCAGACATCACCGCGTGTTTTGAGAAGCAAGTAGAGAATATAGATCAGCGGTACAAAATTACCGAGCACCATCATTAATGCGATAATAATTAGCGCCTTGATGCCAAAGCCATCGCGATAGATAATCCAGCCCGCGAGGATAAGAAACCCGATATACAGATCGGACAGCACCAGCATGCCCGTGCGATCCGTTGCCATGGCTTTGAGCTTATCCATCTCAGCGCTAAGATCAGGCGACGTGTACAAGCCCCAAACCATGATTGATGTAAAAGCCGCAAGAAGGATGGATGTGTAAATTATTGCTTTCATCAGCTTGCCATTTCTTAGATATGTTGGCGCAGCTTTTGACAGAAAATAGGGCTGAAATAAAGATATTTAGCTTGGGCGGAATACTTTGATGGGCGGGCGTACAAACCCCCATATTGCAGCTGCGGAGCGCACAAGGTCGCTCTCGGACTCATGATATTCTTTGTCACTTACCGCGATATGGATAATGGCATCAAATAACGCCTCGCGAATGGCATCATCCTTTACAGTGGCAAAGGCTTTTAAGATGGTCGTGTTTTTCCCGCGCCCTTGCATTTGTTCAACGATGCTGATTTTGTTTTTATCATACCAGTTTTGTAGCCATTGCTCGGTAATATCGTTTTCACCGCACAATGGGGCCATGCCTTGGGCATGCTCCACAAAGGCGGCAAGTTCTGCCTCGCGTACACGGCCATCAATGATGACTGTGATCGCTAAAATGCGAAGGACATTGGTCCATTTTGTATTATTTGACGACATAGCTACCCCGTTATCTTACGCGCCCCAGCGTTGTATATAAGGGTTATTGCACAGGTTCAAGTGAAAGACTGCGGCTCAGCACAGGTTCATCTTATTGAATTTACTCTATTATAACGGCAAACAAATTTTGGACTGCTTATGTTTATACGCTCATTTATTTTAGCAACAGCTTTACTCGCGGCGGGCTGCGCCAGCGGGCCAAGTGCTTATGGCCCTAAAGGAACAGAAAAGCTTGGCTATGAAAGCAGCAAAATCCAAAATGACCGTTTTCGAGTGAGCTATACGGCCAAAACCGAAGATGAAGCGATTGATTACGCGCTATTACGTGCCGCGCAGCTGACTGTCGATAATGGCGATACGTGGTTTGAGGTGATTAATTCGGGCGGGACGGTTAGACCGCGCGGCAAAATAGGCGTTAAGCCGTCCGTGGGTATGAACCCAAATGCGATTTTGCGCGGGCGCTTGCCGCGCCCCAATATCGGCGTGAATATGGGCGATGTCGCCGACGCGATGAAAGGTCCTCAGGCGACCTCAACGCTTGAGATTGTAACGGGCAAGGGCGCAAAGCCTGCCAAGCCATCCGCTTATGACGCCCAAGAAGTGCTGCTTAATATCAAGCCTGCTGTATTCAAATAGCGCGTAAATCAGCCTTTACCCGCGCGCTTGCATGGGTCAAAACACCCTGACTGAATCAGGGGGTCTATATGCTGTCATTATTTGAGATTGCTGCGTTATTATTATCATTGTCAGCGCTATTTGGCTGGGTAAATCACGCCTATATCAAGCTTCCGCATACAATTGGCCTTTTGCTTATGGCTTTGATCGCGTCATTTGTGTTGATCGCAGTGGAACATTTTGTTCCTGCCATATCAATCACAGACGGTCTGTCGGGTGTTTTACTCCAGATTGATTTCAATGAGACCCTAATGAAGGGTATGCTTGGATTCTTGCTGTTTGCGGGCGCGCTGCATGTTGATTTTGCCAAATTGCGCGACGCGAAATGGGTGATTGGCGCGATGGCGACGATCGGAATTATGCTGTCCACATTCATCGTCGGCGGCGGAACATGGGCTTTGGCGCATCTTTTTGGGATTAATCTGCCCTTTATCTGGGCGCTGGTTTTTGGCGCACTGATTAGCCCGACTGACCCCGTTGCGGTTCTGTCGATTTTGAAAACCGTAGAAATGCCCGAAAGTTTAGAGACGAAAATTGCGGGCGAGAGCCTGTTTAATGACGGCGTGGGCGTTGTCGTTTTTACGATTATATTGGCTATCGCGGTAGGCACGGGTTCTGCCGATGTCTCCCATGCCGCCGCAGTGGCCGACGGTCATGGCGGGACAGGATTTTTTGATATTGCCGAACTCTTCGTTGTTGATGCGATTGGCGGCGCGGCGCTGGGTTTGCTGGCGGGTTTCATTGGCTATAAAATGATGGCGCGTATCGATGAACATGCCGTGGAAGTTTTGATCAGTTTAGCGCTCGTCGCCGGGACATATGCGATTGCGCAGCGTATTGAAATTCTGGGCCATCATCTGTCTGGCCCGATTGCGGTCGTTGTTGCGGGCCTGATGATTGGCAATAAAGGCGTGGCCTTTGCCATGAGTAAACATACCAAAACGGCGCTCTTTAGTTTCTGGGAAATGGTTGATGAGATCCTGAACTCCGTGCTGTTCTTGCTGATCGGTTTAGAGTTCCTCGTTATTGGCCTTGCGCCGGATTATGCCTTGGTTGCGCTGCTCGCGATCCCGCTCGTTCTGATTGCGCGCCTCTGCGCTGTTTACGTTCCGATGAAAATCGTTGGCGCGTTCAAAGAGTTTACTAAAGGCGCTGTGCCTGTCCTGACATGGGGCGGCGTGCGCGGCGGGATCAGCGTCGCGCTCGCGCTGTCATTGCCTGATAATGAGTTTAAACCCTTTATCCTGACCGTGACCTATGGCGTCGTGATCTTCTCTGTCATTGTCCAAGGCCTGACCATTAAAGGCGTCGTGGCAAAAACAGTGAAGCCGGACCTATTTGACGCGGCAGATGCCAAAGGTGAGGGCGGGCATTAAGCGCTAGAATTCTGCGAGTAAATCATATGCGCCATAATTCTCGCGCGTTGATATTGTCATAAAGACATCGCATTGATTGTCGGCTTCCATCATTTCCACGTGGAGCGCGGCATAATTCGCCGCGCGCTTTGTTGTGGTAACAAATATACGCGATGACCCATCATCAAATGTCACGGTGGAGCGCGTCACAGAAGACGGCGCTTGGCCCAATGAAATTACGTCTGTTGTAAGGACGCCATCCGCAAATATACCCTCATTTAAGGCGAGGAAAGAATGCCGATGAGGGCCTTGCGAAAACTCAAGACCCTGCGTCCTTAATGCCGAGGTGACATTCGTCATCGCATCTTCGCAATCGCCTATGCCCGGGGTGACGTTCTCTGCCATGAATAATGCAACATTGACGGCATTTTTACGTGAGAGACTGGCATCGAACTGCACATAACTGACTTTAAAATCGATATTAGCGAGCCTGACTGGCGAAGAGAGTTCGCCATATGATGTGTCGCCATCTCGGTTTAACTCATGCTGTGTGCCGCGCGGCAAGTTACGCATGAATGCTGCGGCGTTGCTCGCATAACAAATACCCTGAACGCAAATTGTGTCTGAGCTATCTGTTTTAGCCGTTTCAGGCGAAGCTCCACACGCGCTAAGCAATAAGGCTGCCGTAAGGGTTGATATATAAAATTTCTTCATGACGTCGTCCGATCTTCATTACATCTAACAATACGGCCCCGTCCTTTTAAATTGTAAGCGTGAAGGTTTCTACTCCACAATCCCAATCTTAAGCGTATTTGTTGTGCCCGGCTGCCCGAAGGGAATGCCTGCAGAAACCAATACCGTGTCGCCTATGGCAAAGCCTAATTCATTTTTCGCGATGTCATTAATGCTGCCGAGCATATCATCGAAATTGACGGGGTCTTGCATAATCACGGGCGTTACGCCCCATGACAGTGCCATACGTGACGCAATGTTCTTGTTAGGAGTTAAGCCAATAATACGGCAAGACGGGCGAGTGCGTGAAATGCGTTTTACGGTCGAGCCGGAGCTTGTATATCCAAACACCGCCTTGGCATTCAGCGTTTCAGCGATGGTATGAATAGAGGCGCTAATGGCGTCTTCGGCTGTGTCGCGGCGATTAATGTTCTTAGTCTTAAATCCGTCCCAATAATTTGGATCGGCCTCTGCGGCGCAGATGATGCGATCCATAATGGCAACGGCCGTCGCAGGATGGCGACCCACAGCTGTCTCAGCCGAGAGCATCACAGCGTCTGCGCCTTGATACATGGCGGTAGCAACGTCTGAGGCTTCGGCGCGTGTAGGCGTTGGGCTATCAATCATCGACTCCAGCATGTGCGTGGCGACGATCACAGGACGGCCCATTTGGCGCGCGATCTGGATGATGCGGCGCTGCACGACAGGGACTTGCTCGAGCGGAAGCTCGACACCTAAATCACCGCGCGCCACCATGACGCCGTCGGCCTCGCGGATAATATCTTCAATATCATCGACGGCGCTCGGCTTCTCGATTTTGACAATCAATCCCGCGCGGCCTTTGATGATCTCTTTGGCATTGGTGACATCTTCGACCGTCTGCACAAAAGACAATGCGATGTAATCGACCTCTTTGGACAATGCAAAGATCATGTCCTCGCGGTCTTTCTCGGTCATGGCGGAAACAGGCAGCACTGCGCCGATGACATTCACGCCCTTGCGGTTTTTAATCATCCCGGGGACTTCAACAGTAGCCTTGATGTCTTTACCCACAGACGTCACGCGCACAGATAATTTACCGTCGTCAAATTTCAAAACACAATCTGGGGTGAGCGCCTCAAGCAGTTCAGGGTGCGGCATATAGATAATGCCGTCGCCGCCTTCATCATCGCCGATTTTAATCGTGACCGTCTCTCCGTAACGCATCTCCATGCCATCGCCGGAAAATGTCGCGACGCGAATTTTTGGACCTTGCATATCGGCGACTATCGCGATGGGACGTTTGCGGCGAGTCTCGATCTCGCGAATAGCGTCAACGACCTTGCCGTGTCCCTCATGTTCGCCATGTGAGAAATTCAGCCGAAACACATCAACGCCAACATCAGAGAGCAGCTCTAAATTAGCAGGCGCTGCACTGGCGGGGCCAACTGTGGCCATGATCTTCGCAAGACGGTTTCGCATTGATTTTCCTTTGTAATTTTCCGTTATCTAACTGATTCACACAGCGAATGACAGCGCAATCAAACCTATCTGATTTTTAAGATTTCTGGGGCTTTTATGACTGAATTTTAAGACCATATCTGGTGGCCACACTCTAAAATGTTACGAAAGACTATGGAGATTGTCATGAAATCAATTTTGCTTGGAGGCGCATTATCTGCGCTTGCTTTAGCTGTAATCCCAGCCGCCTCGGCTCAGGTCACGATGGATAAATCCCGCGGGGTCGTTACGATCGCCCCTACGGTTGAGAAAACTGTTCCCGCCGTTGTGTCCATACGGGTCACCAGCCGTAAATCGGGATACCAGACCCCGCTCAGCAATAATCCGTTTTTTCGCGATATGTTCCCCGAAGGTGCGCCTTCGCAGCCCCGCGCTCGCGAAGCGGTTAGCGCGGGCTCTGGCGTGATCATTGATGCCCGCAAAGGTCATATTCTGACGAACCATCATGTTATTGCCGGCGCAGATGAAGTCGTCATTACGCTGGATGACGGACGCAAATTTGATGCAGAAGTCGTCGGGAGTGATGAGAAGACGGATATAGCGCTTCTTAAAATCGATGCCTCGCGTCTCACGGAGCTTAAATTCGCCGATAGTGAAGATGTCAAAGTCGGCGATTATGTTATTGCCATAGGCAACCCCTTCGGCGTGGGCTTGACCGTAACCACAGGCATCGTCTCTGCGTTGGATCGTTTCGGCCTAAGCGCGGATAAATATGAGAACTTCATTCAAACGGATGCCTCTATTAATCCGGGTAATTCTGGCGGGGCCTTGGTCAATTCCAAAGGCGAGCTGATCGGGATTAATACGGCCATTATTTCGCGTAGCGGGACGAGCGCCGGCGTTGGTTTTGCTGTGCCCGTCGATATGGCCGAAAAAGTCATGGATCAGCTTTTAGAATATGGCGAAGTGCGCCGCGGGCGCATTGGCGTGTCCATTCAAAATGTCACGCCAGAGCTGGCAGAGGCTTTGGATTTGGATGTGACCAAAGGCGCACTGATTTCTGAAGTCACCGAAGGTAGCCCTGCTGATCTGGCGGGCTTGCAAAGTGGTGATGTCGTTACGGCTTTTAACCGAGACCCCGTCGAGTCCTCGCGCGACCTTCGCAACGCCGTCGGCTTCGTGCCGCTCGGCAAGACCAGCAAAATTACATTTGAACGTGATGGTCGTTCCAAGACGGTCAGCATTGACATCGAAGCTATTCCAAAATCCAGCAGCACGTCATCATCACGTAGCAAAGATGATGGTGAAGAAGATACGTCGTCAGACACGTTTCGCGGCGCGGTTTTAATGGATATTCCGGATAGACTTAACCCATCAGGCGGAAATGAAGGCGTTCTGGTTCAGCGCGTCGAGCCGGGCAGCGCTGCCGCGGAGGCAGGACTGCGGCGCGGCGATATTATCCGCGGCGTCAAACGCAAAGCTATTAGTAATCTTGATGACTTTACGGATAAGACGCAATTTGATGATGACGTCATTGCCCTTACCGTGCAGCGCGGACGACAGCAAATTTTCGTTGCTGTCGATGGAACTTAGGTCACCTTTTCGAGCTCAAGGCGGGTGGTTTCATTACTCATCTTTTGTCAATTCTTGTTTGACGCGCTGAGCGAGTTCGAGAAGCGTGAAGGGCTTGGGAAGGAATGTGATATCGGGATGTTCAGATAGGATATCTGAGAACTCCTCTTCGGCGTAGCCAGAGATAAAGACAATTTTTGCATCGCCCAGTAATGGGCGGCCTTTGCGCAGTAGCGTTGGGCCGTCCATAGCGGGCATCACCACATCAGAAACCATGAGGTCGAAACTATATTCACCTTCTTCAAGGATTTCGTAAGCCTCTTCGCCGTCTCCGGCCTCGATAACGGTATAGCCGCGTTTGCGCAGAGTTTTGGCGGCGATTGTGCGTACATTTTCTTCGTCTTCGACAAACAGAATTGTTCCTGAACCTGCAAGATCAGAGGGTTTGGCGGCCGCGGCTCTGACGGCCGGTGGGATGTCGGCTGATGGCTTTTCTGTTGTCGTTGGTAAGTAAACAGAGAATGTGGTGCCTTCACCCACCGTGCTGTCGACAGTGAGATGTCCGCCGGATTGCTCTACAATTCCGTAAACAGTGGCCAGTCCGAGGCCCGTGCCTTTGCCTTGTTCTTTGGTCGTAAAGAAGGGCTCAAAAATTTTCTCTTGCAGCTCTTTACTCATGCCTGTGCCGTTATCGGTGACGTCCACACGCACAAATCGCGATTCATGCGGCGTCTCTATGCCGCGCGCAGACAACTCTTGGCCGTCAGCCTCAACCGTTGAAATGATAATTTGACCGTCACTTTTGCCTTCAAGAGCATCACGCGCATTAACGCACAAATTGACCATGACCGTTTCGATTTGGGTGCTGTCTGCTTTGATAGCGGGAAGGCCGCGGCCATGACGCATATCGAGCTTTACGCGCTCGGCCATAACTTGGCGGAGCAACACAAACATATCGGACAGAATATCCGTAACATCTAACACTTCAGTGCGAAGAGTTTGTTTTCTCGAAAAGGCGAGCAGTTTTTTGACAAGTCCCGCCGCGCGGGTCACCGTCGAGTTGATTTTCTGAAGCTCCGGATAGGATGGATCACCAACCGGGTGACGCCCCAAAAGCTCATCTGTGTTTAATCGAATTGCGGTCAGGAGATTGTTGAAATCATGCGCAACGCCGCCAGCGAGTTGACCCACAGCCTGCATTTTTCGGCTCTGCACGAGTTGATTTTCAAGATCTTTGCGGGCGCTGACATCGATCAAATATGCCGTCATGCGCTCGTTCTCATCCCCAAAGTAAACATGCACAGGGCGAGGGGACCGGCCCGCTAATGTGGCCTCATAAAATTCTTTACTATTGGGTTTGAAGTCGGCTTGGAGAAACGCTGGAGGAATATCTGTTTTCTCAAACAATGCGGCAAATCGGTCTCCGACTTGTAACTTTCCATTACACATTCCAGCCATTGCTGCGTTAAATTCAGACACGCTTGATCCTGCGATGTGATCGCCCAGCAAGCCCGCAATCCCAAAAGGGGCTCCGCTTTTTGCGCCCGAGGACAATGCTGCGCCGCTTCCTGCCGCCGTCACAGATTGTACGGTCTTGGATGCAACGGGCGCAGCTGCAGCAGGACTGGCCGAATGTCCATAAACGGCGACGCTGGCATAGACGTCACCATTATCAAGCTGCGCCCATGTTCCGGTCATGACGGCAGGGGTCACGAGGCCCTTGCGCGTGATCAAGCGCGTATCATTGCGCACGATCCGGCCAATTGTTTGCGGGCTATCGAGAAGACTACTGGGGTTTTCAATGAATTCCCCCATTAGCTCCGGCATGACTGTGTCTTTGATCCCTAGCCAGCGGCGCAGAACGGGATTGATCGCTAGAACTTCGCCATCCGGCGTCACAGAGAACAGCCCGACGGGAGCCTGGGTTAAAGCTTCAATGTTTGATGAGTCGGATTGAGTCACGTCGCTGACCTGCCAGAGCTGACCCTTCTTTAAACCTGACACGCGCACGCGAAACCGGCGCAATTGACCATCAGGTGTCATTGAGTCGATGAATTCTTCCGCGCTTTCGTGCTCGTGGCGGGTGTGATGTAAGCGAAAGATAATCGCGCTGGCAGATTTGACCTTCGTTCCAAACAAGCGATCGACGGTGGGCGGGGAGTTTGACAGGCCTGTTGCTGACATTTCGCTCGCAAGCGCCATATAGGCCGGGTTGGCGTATACAGGCTTGCCGTCACTGGCAATCATGCTCGGCTCAGGGATCTTCTCCAAAGCATTCGCCATCAGAGACTGTTCAGAGGACTCTGACCGACCGGCGCTTTGCGAGATCGGATTTGCGATTACAAGGCCAAAGATCGCGATTAGGGCCGTTATTGCAACGCCAACCAAGAGTAAAAATGCCGGCCAGCCTAGATCTGACGCATTCATTGCTGCGGCAATTCCTGCCCCAACTGCAATTATCGCGCAGAGCCACATGACATATGGCGGTCTGCGGCGTTCGCGCATGTCATTGGTGGTATAATCGTTATTCATGGCGTTATGTGATGCCCTTTATCTGCTGATGCAGACGTTACATGATTCGTCATAGTCGCGGTGTTCGCCCAATTGGCAAGGGGCAAGATGAAATCTGGCGGCAATAATAATTAGAGTGAGGGAATGCAGTAACATCTAATTAAGCATGTTTCTAAGTCTTAAGTTAAGCCTGTGATGATACTTACCGCTCCAAATAGGAATTGGGTGGACCACGATGATCAAATTTACACAACTCACGACGGCTATGCGCCGCTCCCCGTTAAAAAGTTTAGCGCTTGGCGGTGTTGCGCTTGCAGCAATGACTGCTCCGGCTTTAGCTGGGCATAGCAATATGGCGCTTCGGGGACATTGGAACCCACAAGTTTCTGCAATTCCTGCGGGCGCAGTTGCTGCGCCTCAAGCGCATTATAGCGGTGACATTGGGTGTGATGCATATGTCCCTTGCGGCGCGCCGCAGCAAATCGGCGTGCAAGAAGGCGTTTACGCTCCGGCGCAATATGGCCAACAGCCTGCTCAATATACGCAGCAACAGCCCGTTCAATATGGCTATCAGCTGGAGTCACATGGTCAGGCCCCATACATCGCGCCCGCGCCAAAACGCAGTATTTCGAACCTCTTCGGTCTGCGCGGTCGCAGCAAAGCTCCAGCTTACAGCGCGCCGCAATATGCCTATGCCGACCCATCATTTGATATTGGGGGTATCACCGTCCGCACAAGCGCTGCGCATACAAACCGCATGCTGGACTGGCAGGAAAATACAACGGGTAAATCCGTAACGCTCTTGCAGCATCGTAAGAACGGCGTTCTCGCGCCAAACTCGCTATATATTGGCGGCGCGATGAAGGGCGGCTTCATGTATCAGCAGACTGAGCTTCCGGGCCAGTTCCCGATCCTCTCGCGCTTCCCGTTCTTTACAAACCGCACAGATACAAATTCCGGCGTGTTTGCAATTAACAACGCTGCGCTAGCGATCACATCTACATTTGGCGATTGGACAACAGTTTACCTTCAGCCTGAATATTCAGAAACTGAATATGGCGCGGCGCAAGACGAGTTCCAACTTCGCAAAGCTTTCGTGACATTTGGTAATTTGGACAAGACGCCGTTCTATGCTTCATTTGGCCGTAAGACGATCGATTTTGGTAACTTTGACGGCTATAACCCGTTCACGCACACCGAGGCGCAGCATTATTTCTGGGCGGTGTCTGATCAGCCTGTTTTGGAGCTTGGTTATTACAAAAATGGCCTCAAAGCGACGGTCTCAGCCTTTAGTGGTGGACGCCAGCTTCGTACGGCCTTTGCCGATGAAGAGAATAATATTCAAAACTATGCAGCCAGCCTAGAGAAGGAATTCTTGTTCAATAATGGCGGCGCGCTAACATTTGGTGCAAGCTATCTTCACGATACGATTTATCGCGATAACTTTACCGCGCATACATTCCAAGGCCGCCAAACAGGCACGCCGCCGGCGAACTTCATTAGCTATCCAAATGCTGCTGCATCGGCATTTGTTGAATATAATCACCCCTATGTAGACCTTATGGTTGAATATACATCGACATTAGAGCCATGGGCCGCTGCGATACCACAGGCGGTGGATGGAACAGTTGTTCCGCAATATCTAAATGCTGACGGGTCCTTAAATTTTGACGAAAAGCTCTCTGTTCTTGTCGCTCAAGCGCGGGTAAAGCCGACAATACTCGGTAAAGTCACACCCATCTCTCTTGTGACAACATTCGGCAATATCAGCGATAGTGACTATGTTGGAACAAATGCATTTGGCCAAGAGGTCACATTTGACGAGAACCAACAGCACGTTATTGGTATTGAGCGTGAAATAAACGAATATCTCGATTTCGGTGCGGAATATGTCTATAATAAAGGTTTCATCCCGTTTGTTGCGCCGCAAGTCGTATCAAATGCCGATACCGAGGCACATGCAGTTAATGTGGGCTTTAAAGCCCGGTTCTAGAACGAAACAACAGATTTATGTTCAAGGCCCGCTCATGCGGGCCTTTTTCTTATGGAACAAACGCGCTACACATCCTCAATATCAAAAATGAGGGATTCTTATGCGCAAGATTTTAATTACGTCCGTATCCGTATTGATGTTGGCCGCGTGCCAACCGTCGGGCACTGATACGTCAGCTCCAACAGTAACTGTTTCTGCCGAGCAAATCGCACAAAATGACAAGGCCATGGACGCCTTTTTTGAAAGCAAATTCAACGAAGCCGTGATGCGCTCGCCGATGGGACAAACTTATTTGGGTATCCGCGACACGCCGGATTATGGTAAATGGGATGATGCATCAGAGGCTAATGATGCCAAAGAGCTTCAGATTTCCAAAGATACCCTCGCTGAGATGCGCGATAAATTTGATCCCAAAGCGCTATCTCCTGATCGCGCCCTTTCATATCGTATGATGGAAGAGCAGCTTCAGGACGAGATTGACGGCTATAAATGGCGCGATCACGGCTATTCCTTCAATCAAATGTTCGGCCCGCATAGCGGCATCCCGGCCATGCTCATCAACCAGCATATTGTCTCTAACGAGGCTCACGCAGAAGCTTATATTTCCCGCATCAACGGTATTCCGACTTACCTCGGGGAAATCGTAAAGCGTACAGATAAACGCGCGCAGATGGGCATTCAGCCGCCAGCCTTTGTCTATGACTTGCTCCTCTCTGATGTCGGCAACTTGCTCAAAGGCGCGCCTTTTGATGATGGTCCAGACCATAGCTTGCTCGCTGATTTTAAGAAAAAAGTGAATAAGTTAGAGATCAGTCAGGCGCGTAAAGATGAGTTGATTGAACAGGCCGAAGTCGCACTTATTGCTAATTTTAAACCGTCATATATTGCGCTCCAAGACAGTCTTTCCGAGCAAGCCAAAACCGCAACGACGGATGACGGCGCATGGAAGCTTCCTGATGGCGAGGCATATTATAAGCATCGCCTCAAGCAGATGACGACCACAGATATGAGCGCCGATGAAATTCATAATCTCGGCCTGTCCGAAACTGCGCGTATTCATGATGAAATGCGCGAAATTATGAAAACAGTAGGCTTTGACGGCACGCTCCAAGAGTTTTTCGTCTATATGCGTAATGACCCCGAGGGAAAGTTTACCTATCCGAATACTGCCGAGGGGAAGCAGCAATATCTCGACGAAGCCGTTCGCCTCATCGATGTTATGGAAACCCGTCTTGATGACGTATTTATCACCAAGCCAAAGGCCCGCATGATCGTTAAGGCCGTGGAGCCATTCCGCGAAAAGACCGCGGGTAAAGCCTTCTATAGCCGCCCCGCGCCTGATGGGTCTGCGCCGGGTACATATTACGCCAACCTCTATGACACGAGCCAAATGCCGACATATCAGATGGAAGCCCTCGCTTACCATGAAGGCATTCCGGGCCATCACATGCAAATCGCGATTGCTCAGGAGCTTGAAGGCATTCCGAAGTTTCGCAAATTTGGCGGCTACACAGCCTATTCCGAAGGCTGGGGTCTCTATTCTGAATTCCTCCCCAAAGAGATGGGCTTTTATCAAGACCCCTATTCAGACTTTGGTCGTCTCGCGATGGAGCTATGGCGGGCAGGACGTCTTGTCGTTGATACGGGGCTGCATGATAAAAAATGGAGCCGCGAAAAAGCGATTGATTGGCTAACTGAAAACACGCCAAACCCACAGGGTGATATCGATAAAGCGATTGAGCGATATATTGTCATGCCGGGACAGGCGACCGCTTATAAGATCGGGATGCTTAAAATTCTTGAGTTACGCGAAGATGCGAAGGCTGAGCTTGGCGATAAATTCGACATTCGTGAATATCATGACGTTGTTCTCGCCTCGGGTCCTGTGCCGCTCAATATCCTCGAAGAGCGCGTTGAGGCTTGGGTCGAGTCCAAGAAAGGTTAGTCCTTACAAAACAATCCGTTAGCCTGATATAGGCTAACGGAACAAAATTAGAACATTAATGCTTGCGCAACGAGAACAAAGTGGGTACATACTGATTCACGGCAGTCCGTTCACAGCCGGAATTTTATTACGTTGCCAAAGGGCTCTGGTGACGACTCAAGGAGTATGGCATGGCCAAGTCTAAAGGTAATCTACAATTGGTAAATCAAGTGGACGATAAGAATAAACAAGCGGCGCTCGACGCCGCTCTAAGCCAGATTGATCGGGCTTACGGTAAAGGTTCAGTGATGAAACTGGGCGCGAAAGAAAGCGTCGAGATTGACAGCATCCCGACGGGATCGCTCGGTCTGGATATTGCGCTAGGCATAGGCGGCTTGCCGCGCGGTCGCGTCATTGAAATTTACGGACCGGAATCATCCGGTAAAACGACATTATCGCTACACTGTATTGCAGAGGCGCAAAAAGCCGGCGGCGTTGCAGCGTTTATTGACGCAGAGCACGCGCTTGATCCGGTTTACGCCGCTAAGCTTGGCGTTGATGTTAATGAACTGCTTATCTCGCAGCCTGATACAGGTGAGCAGGGACTTGAGATCGCCGATACGCTTGTGCGTTCCGGCGCGGTTTCTATCCTGGTTATCGACTCCGTTGCGGCTCTGACGCCGCGCGCTGAACTTGAAGGCGATATGGGCGATAGCTTGCCGGGTTTGCAGGCTCGCCTTATGAGCCAAGCTCTGCGCAAGCTAACAGGCTCGATTTCAAAATCCGGCTGTATGGTCATCTTCATCAACCAAATCCGCATGAAAATCGGTGTGATGTATGGTAGCCCGGAGACAACAACAGGCGGTAACGCTCTGAAATTTTACAGCTCTGTGCGTCTTGATATTCGCCGCATCGGCGCGATTAAAATGCGCGATGAAATTGTTGGTAATCAGACCCGCGTTAAAGTCGTGAAAAACAAAGTCGCCCCGCCATTCCGTAAAGTTGAATTCGATATCATGTATGGCGAAGGCATTTCTAAGACAGGTGAGCTGATTGATTTGGGCGTTCAGGCTGAAATCGTTGAGAAATCCGGCTCGTGGTATAGCTATAATGATCAACGCATCGGGCAGGGGCGCGAAACTGTGCGTACATTCCTTAAGGATAACCCCGACATTGCCCACGAGATTGAGCAGCGCATTCGCGCCAATGAAGGCCTTATTGATGATGAGCTTTTACTGCCGAGCGACACCGAAGAGGGTGCAGATAGCGATGCACCCGATAATGTCACCGCATTAGGCGCATAATGCACGTCTAATTTGCGTAAAACAGTAAAGAGCGCTTGGCTTGGCTAAGCGCTCTTTTTATATGGGAGATACTGAATTCACCGCAGCGCAGACTAATTTGCGCCAGAGGAGGCGTCCGCGCCCGACATATGAGCAAATTAAAAGATATTCGCGCCGAGTTTTTATCCTTCTTTGATAAGAATAGTCACTCTGTTTTGCCTTCAAGCCCGCTTGTTCCGGATAATGATCCAACATTGCTGTTCACTAATGCGGGTATGGTGCAGTTTAAAAACTATTTCACAGGCGACCAAACGCCGAAAGCGCCCCGCGCTGCGACATCGCAAAAATGCGTGCGCGCCGGTGGCAAGCATAATGACCTCGACAATGTCGGCTACACCGCCCGCCACCACACCTTTTTTGAAATGCTCGGAAATTTCTCCTTTGGCGACTATTTTAAAGAAGAGGCCATAAAATTTGGCTGGGACCTCATCACCAAAGAATTTGACCTGCCCAAAGATAAGCTGCTCGTCACGGTCTATCACACAGACGACGAAGCTTTTGAGTTGTGGAAGAAAATCGGGGGGCTGTCGGATGATCGCATCATTCGTATTGCGACATCTGATAATTTCTGGGCGATGGGAGATACGGGACCTTGCGGGCCATGTAGCGAAATTTTCTTCGACCATGGTGACAACATTCCCGGTGGCCCTCCGGGTAGCCCTGATGAAGACGGGGACCGTTTCATCGAGATTTGGAACCTCGTCTTCATGCAATTTGCGCGTCACGCCGATGGCAGCCAAACTGATTTGCCGAAACCGTCCATTGATACGGGGATGGGCCTGGAGCGCATCGCGGCTATCCTTCAGGGTAAGCACGATAATTACGATATTGATCTGTTCCAAAACCTGATTGCGCAATCTGTTGAACTGACAGGTCAAAAGGCCGAAGGCGACGCGAAGTTTTCTCACCGCGTTATTGCGGACCATCTGCGCAGCTGTTCCTTCCTGATGGCGGACGGCGTTAGCCCGTCTAATGAAGGGCGCGGTTATGTGCTGCGCCGCATCATGCGCCGCGGCATGCGCCACGCGCACATACTCGGCGCCAAAGACCCGCTCATGCATCGCCTTGTTCCGGCGCTTGTCACCGAAATGAATGACGCCTTCCCGGAGCTTGGCCGCGCGCAAGCCAGTATTGAAGCCACATTTGAGCAAGAAGAAGAGCGTTTTCGCCGTACACTCGGGCGTGGCACGGCTCTGCTCGAAGAGGCCACATCGGGTATGGGCGAAGGCGATACGCTAGACGGCGAAACCGCGTTTAAGCTCTATGATACTTACGGCTTCCCCATCGATCTCACCCAAGACGCGTTGCGGGCCAAAGGCATCACCGTGGATGAAGCGGGATTTGACGCGGCCATGGAGCGCCAGAAAGACATGGCTCGTGCCGCTGGGTTTAAATCCGGCGATACAGGAACAGATGACATCTGGCTGGCCATACGTGAAGATTTAGGCGCGACGGAGTTTACGGGGTTTGATGATTTAACGCTGGAGGCCGAAGTCGCCGCGCTTGTCGTGGACGGCCAAGTCACAGACAAAGCCGCTGATACCGACATTATTTTCGTGACCAAAGCGACACCATTTTACGCCGAGTCCGGCGGGCAAGCGGGCGATAAAGGTGTTGTCACAAGATCGGGCGGCGCAGCGATCACGATTACTGATGTTCAGAAAAAAGCCGGTGACTTGCACGCGCATTTTGGCACGCTTCAAGGCGCGCTTGCTGTGGGTGATAAAATCACGCTGAGCGTCGATTCAGACAATCGCCACACGAC
>CALLBH010000084.1 GCA_938001945.1 uncultured Robiginitomaculum sp. | reverse complement strand
GTTAACAACCAAGATGCCGCCGTCCATTTGAGCCGCGCCGGTGATCATGTTCTTAACATAATCGGCGTGACCCGGGCAGTCGACGTGAGCATAGTGACGGTTTTCCGTCTCATACTCAACGTGAGCCGTAGAGATCGTGATACCCCGCGCGCGCTCTTCAGGGGCGCCGTCAATTTGGTCATAATCTTTGAAATCACCAAAATACTTCGTGATCGCCGCCGTTAGCGTCGTCTTACCGTGGTCAACGTGACCAATCGTGCCGACATTTGCGTGAGGCTTGTCGCGCTGGAATTTTTCTTTTGCCATCTCGTCTACTCTTTAGTTGTGGCCGAACCTTTTTCGACCGTGGTGGTTTATGTAGTGACGCCCGTTATAATAACAAGCACCGGGGTAGTATCTGGAGCGGGCGGCGAGAATCGAACTCGCGTCATCAGCTTGGAAGGCTGAGGTCTTACCACTACACAACGCCCGCTGTGTTCTATTTAAGTCGCTCCCTTCACTATTGTGAAGGATGGTGGTGGAGAGGGTTGGATTCGAACCAACGTACACATAGTGATCAGATTTACAGTCTGACGCCTTTAACCACTCGGCCACCTCTCCAGTCCATTTACCGTGTGTTGGTTAGACACTCGGCGCGTTCGGGAATTTCCCTTACTCCAACAAAAAACGCTCTGTTAACGGGGTAGCCAAGCCTTGGCTTAATCCATACACAGAGGTTCCTATCAAAATCGAAGGCTCCCTATAAAGATGTCCCGCCCTCCACGCAATAGCCGCAGGCCAAAAAAATCACCCAAAACGCACGGTAAAACGATGCCGAAAGCTGCGCACTCAGAATCTCACGCGAATCCGCGTCAAAACCGGGCTCAGTCCCTCTCAGGACAAGAGGCGAGTCTTGGCCGCAGGCCAAGCCGGGACACAAAAAGAGGCCTTATCTGGGGGCAACATGCTGTTTTAGCGGCGCTCGCTAACCCCGCGCGGCAGATTCATAAAGGCTGGGTCAGCCCAGCCGCCAAAGCGCGCCTAAATTTAGGCAGCGAGTCACGCCTCATCGAAACGCCGCCTGGTGAAATGGACTCAATTCTGCCCGGCGGCGCGGCGCATCAAGGCCTGGCCCTGCATTGCGCCCCCCTACCCGCCGCAGACATAGACAGCATCATACGCCCTGCTGAGGGTCTCATTTTGGTGCTGGATCAAATCACAGACCCGCATAATGTCGGCGCTATGTTCCGCCTCGCCAGCGCATTTGGCGCGCGCGGCATTATTATGCAGGATCGTAAAGCCCCGCCGCTCGACGGCGCCACCGCCAAAGTCGCGGTCGGCAATGTTGAAACTGTGCCCTGCGCTACAGTTACAAATATCGCCAATACCTTGCTGACGCTGCGCGAAACAGGGTGGTTGGTCACGGGATTGGCGGGGGAGACAAAGCTCACCTTGCAACAGGCTCTGCGTTTGCCGAAAAATGCGACAGTGCACGCTAATGTCATCGTCTTGGGCGCAGAAGGCCCGGGGCTGCGCAAGCGCGTGCGGGAATGCTGCGATCAACTCGCCCGCATTCCTATGCCCGGCGGAGCGGAGAGCCTCAATGTCGCCACCGCCGCCGCAATTGCAGCCTATGAAGCGGTGCGAGAAAACTAAAAACCCGCAAAGCTCAGCTTTGCGGGCACAATCGAAAACATGATAAAGACTAGTCTTTAGCGGCCATGCGCTGCACACCATCGTTGATTTTGAACATGACCATGATGATCTCGGCATAAACCCGAACTAAAACCGGACCGAGTAATATTGTCAACAATCCAACAAGGAACTCGCCGCTGACCATAGCCATTAGTCCGCTGATCACGACTAAAACAACGCCAATCCAGAACAATATCTGAATCACCATTGGCGTGATCATTTTCTTAAATGTTAAATACTCTCCCATTACTCTCTCCCTTCTCCCTTATTTATGTGGATGTTGAGGGTAGCGAGGCTGCGACAAGTTGGCAATAATTGAATTTTCTAATCGAATGTGCCTTCAATAGACCCATATTTAGGGCTGGGGCCAAACCGATTTGACGCCTTTTTGCTGTCCCGCAGCGTCGTGATAAAGATGAACACCTCGAGGAGTAACATTACGACAAACAAAGCGCCCAGCACCCAAAATTGAACATTACCGCCCTGATTAAACACGGTTTGAAATTCCGGCTCAAAGGGAATGATGACCGCAACCTCATTCATCACAACCGCGAGCACGACTGGCCACCCTGAAAACCCCACATCATGAAGTCGGCGCATCTGTAAACTCATAATCGGGATTATCGTTAAATATGAAAGCGTCATGGTCACAGGAATGTAAACCCATTGATCAATCCAGGCCTTTAATCCACTGCTGGACTCAACGTAATCGCCGAAGACACCATAATAGAAATCTTCCAAAACAAAGGCCTCAATCAGCGCGGCGGGCACAATCAAGATGACAACAAATAAAACAAACCACCAATATTCGCTGCGGCGGCTTCGCCCCGAAAAATCAAGCATTCTCAAAATGCCTGACTTTACCGCCTCGCCGAACCCATATTGACGATAGCTATCCACTAAGCCGTTTCACCACCAAAGCGCTGCGTCCACTCGGTCACTTGATCGTCTTCGATTTTCGTAAAGAGCAGCTCTGGCGGCGTTATAGCTAGGCCGTGAGGCAAGGCGTTGAGCAAATCAGCGGCGTTTCCGAAGTTCCAACTCCGATTACCCTCCGGCACGCTCACAGCGTCCAAAATCTTTGCTGCCACATCAGGAATGAGCGGCTGCGCGATGATGCCAAAGAGCGCGACAAGGTTTAATCCTGCGCGCACGCCCACGGCGGCTTGATCTACATCTGTTTTATAATGCGTCCACGGCGCGCTGCGGGTGAGATATTCATTACCCGCCGCCCAAATCGCGCGCGTTTGCTCGGCGGCCTTGCGGAATTCACGCGCTTCATAATGCGCGATGAGGGCCGGAAGGCGCTCGGATAGCTCTTGCTCAATCCACGCCTCATGTTCGCCCGCCTCGCCGCCGCTTGGAACAACGCCGTCAAATTTACCCACCGTATATTTCGTGATGCGATTGACGAAATTGCCGAGCACATTGGCCAGATCGCTATTCACACTGTTTTGAAACTCTTCCCACGTAAATGCCGCGTCGCTGCCTTCGGGGGCATTCGCCATCAAATGCCAGCGCCAATAATCAGACGGCGCAATATCAATAGCTTGGTCCATAAAGACGCCGCGCTTTTGCGAGGTCGAGAATTTCCCGCCATACCACGTCACCCAGTTAAAGGCCTTGAGATTATCGACGAGTTTATACTGATCCCCGCCTTGATTGTTAGTACCGATAATCGTGGTCGGGAAAGACAACGTATGGAAGGCGACATTATCCTTGCCCATGAATTGGACATATTGAACATCATCCGCGCCCTTATCGGTGCGCCACCAGCTTTCCCAATCACCGCCCGTCTCGCTGGCCCAATCCTGCGTCGCGGCGATATAAGCGATCGGCGCGTCAAACCAAACATAGAAGACTTTGCCCTCAAATCCGTCGCGCAGAACTGGAATGCCCCATTTCAGGTCACGGGTAATGGCGCGGTCGCGAAGACCCTCATCCAGCCATTTCAGCGCTATCGATGTGGCAAGCGGCGGCCAATCGGCTTTGTGGCCCTCAACCCATTTGCGCAGGTCATCGGCCATGACGGATTGGCGCAGATATAAATGCCGCGTTTCGCGCACCTCAACATCTTTACTCCCTGAGACTGCAGAATACGGGTCAATCAGATCAATCGGATCAAGTAGTTTGCCGCAATTATCGCACTGATCGCCGCGCGCACCCTCAAAGTCGCAATTTGGGCATGTACCTTCAACATAGCGGTCCGGCAAGTAACGCTGATCAGCATTTGAATAAATCTGTTTGCTGACGCGCTCCTCAATTAGCCCCGCCTCTTCGAGCTTAGCCGCAAAATCTTGCGTTAGAGCGTGATTAGACGGCGCACTGGAACGGCCAAAATAGTCATAACTGAGCTTGAAATCTTCGCCCGCTGATTTCTGCGCCTCATGCATTTGATCGCAATAAGCGGCAACGTCCACGTCAGCGTCTTGGGCGGCAAGCTCTGCCGGGGTGCCATGCTCATCTGTGGCGCATATATAAAGAACATCATGCCCCAATAAACGCATGGCGCGGGCATAGACATCGGCGGGCAGCATGGACCCTGCCAAGTTACCCAAATGTTTAACGCCATTAATATACGGCAAGGCGGATGTGATCAGGATTCGGGACATAGTATTTCTCTATTAATTTACGGCGGGCATAGGCCGTTTTGACTGTAATGAAAACCGGGGATTTTCACCCACATAATTCACCTCAAAGGCGCACAAACATTACAGCCTCTTCATAAAGGGCAGTGCATTGCCGTTAAATCACGCGAATGTGAGCTTTTTACTTTACAATACAGCCCTGTCTTTACATAGGGGCGCATCTTAGAACATCCAATCAAAATGGGATATATACGCGTAAGTCTGCCAAACAGTTGGATGTAGTGAACCGATCATGTGGGTTTTTCTATAACGATGCTTCGGATAGCGATATCTTATTTATTGAGTTAGAATAGAGGGTTAATTGTGAAAACAGCATTTGTAACAGGTATTACAGGACAAGACGGCGCCTATTTGGCCGAGCATCTTGTCAATAATGGCTATAAAGTTATCGGCGGCGTGCGCCGCTCATCAGCCGCCAATACGTGGCGCCTCGAAGAACTCGGCCTCATGGGCAAAGTTCAGCTTGAAGCCTATGACCTGCTCGACCCGCACATTACATCAGCAATCATTCGCAAGCATCAGCCGGACGAAGTTTATAACCTCGCTGCGCAAAGCTTTGTGGGAACATCTTTCGACCAGCCTGCTTACACGCTTAAAGTCGACGCACTTGGCGTTGTTTACTTGCTCGAAGCCATTCGCACTGAAAAGCCGGATGCGCGTTTCTATCAAGCCTCAACATCAGAGATGTTTGGCCTCGTTCAAGCTGTCCCGCAAAAAGAAGACACCCCGTTCTATCCGCGCTCTCCATATGGCGTTGCTAAACTTGCCGCCCATTGGATGACAACGAATTACCGCGAATCATATGACATGTATGCCTGTTCAGGTATTCTGTTTAACCATGAGAGCCCGCTGCGCGGTCCTGAATTTGTGACGCGTAAAATCACAATCGGCCTCGCCGAAGTGCTCGAAGGCCGCGAAGAAGCTGTGCAGCTTGGCAATATGGACGCAAAACGCGACTGGGGCTTTGCCGGCGACTATATAAAAGGCATGCATCTCATGCTTCAGCAAGACAAAGCCGACGAATATGTATTGTCCACGGGCGAGACATATGAAGTTCGCGAATTTGTGACCCGCGCCGCGCAGGCCATCGGCTTTGACGCCGAGTGGGAAGGCAGCGAGATTGACGAAAAACTTCGCGATAAGAAAACAGGTAAAGTCATTGTCGAAGTCAACCCGCAATTCTTCCGTCCATGCGAAGTTGACCTTCTGATTGGCTCCCCAGCCAAAGCCGAGGCAAATTTGGGCTGGAAACGTGACGTTTCATTTGCTCAGCTTGTTCAAATGATGGCGGAACAAGACCTTGACCGCGTCCGCGCTGGAAAACCTTTATATAATGCTATCGGCTAATCAGCCATTATAGTCTAAAGAGGCGGCCTAAGGCCGTCTTTTTTCGATGGGTAATATGACAAAACGTAGATATCTTATTGTTCCAGGGATGGCCAAATCGGGCACCACATTTATGTGGGACCAATTTGTCAATCGCACGGACCGCGTCAATTACTATAAAGGCAAAGAGATCGGATATCTGGCCGTGGGTCAGGATCTTGAGCGCTACGATAAATTCTTCTCGACCCATGATGATAGCAAAGTCTATTTGGACGCAACGCCGCAATATGGCGATACCTATAAAGAATTTGCCGCAAATGCCAAAGAGGCGTTAAAGGACGGCGAGACGCAGATCATATTCTGCCTGCGCGACCCAATCGCCCGCGCCTTTTCCCATTATCGCCATGATCTCTCCACGCATTTTTGGAGCAGCGCGATGGGGGATTATTCATTCTTCTCAGAAGGCGCGCTGCGCCGCTATGTCCGCCCCTATCATGACATCGTCAAAACACTGCAAAATGCGTTCGGCGCGGAAAATGTTCATGGCTATAGCTTCAAACAGTCTAAAGATAAGCTCCCGGCAAAGGTTCTGGACTTTATGGGCCTGCCCAAAAACTGGAAACTGGATTTAAATATCAACCCTGCGCCAGGCGGAGGTTTGCCGCGCGTTGTCTATGACAAACGCCGCGATACTCTAGTTGAGCAAGACGGGCAAATTTACCGTCTCCCGGCCAAAAGTCTGCTGATTTGCACAAATTTATTCACTCAATTGATCGATAACTATCCCGCGGATTTAGCCGAGCGTTTTACAGGGTATTCTGCAAATTGGACCAAAGACTTAGACCGCTCTAAATTTGGCAAAACATGGACGGCAATACAAAAAGATTATGACGCGGCACTAAAAGCGCTGCGGATGACTCCAGAGAAATTGGACCGCGAAAAGACAATTCCGTACAAAACAGAAATGCCAATTTCTGATGCCGTCCTGGCACGGCTAGAAAAAGTTCAGACCGTTGAAGCCATCTCGACTCAAATTTATAAAGACTCAGCAGCAAGCAAACCTTGGACAAGCGGCAATGAAGAGATTGATGACAATCATATCGCGCTTGCCGGCCAAGTGGAAAAAATTCAGCGCGTCTTCAAAGCACAGAAAAATCTACCGGAGCGCATAGAAGAATTGCGCCGCACAATTGAACAATTTGGCCCGGTTCGCCAATATCTGACATCGTATTTCACGATACAAATCAATATGGGTAATCTCGACGAGGTCATTCGAATTCTGGAGCTTTATCGCCATTCCCCTCGTTTCATGGACAAAGTGCAAATCAAAGCAATTTTAGAACGTAAACTCGATACGCATGACCCCGAAAAAGTTAAACGCATTCGTGAATTAGCACGTCTGGACTAATTAATAATGTGCTGCATTATCCGCAGCTTCTCAAGGAGCGCCTCATGGCTGACGCAATTGAAACACCTAAAACAGAACTAGAAACTACGGCTGAGTCAGCTGCGGCGCCAATGCCTGCCCCTGAGAAGACCGCGCGCGAACGTCTCGATGCAATTATCACGGCCAAAGCAGCCTATGATTGGCCAGGCGTTGAAGCTCGACTTGCCGAATATAAGAAAGATTTTGGCGAAGATCGTTTTTATCTGACATATTCGAGTGATTTGGCCTTCGCTAAGCGTGACTTTGAAGGCGTAAAAATCATCAACCAGCGTATAATCGACGAGTCCGAGAGCCAATATTGGGACCTTAAAAAACTAGGTGAAGAACATTTCACTGAAGAGGATTACAAAGACGCGCATTTAGACTCCCACTATTGGGCGCACTATCGCACAGCGGACGCGGAGGCCGAGCTTGGTAATATTGACGCCGCGTTTGCGGCCTTCACCAAAGCCAAAGAATTACGTCCTAAATCACCGCACGCCAACGAGCGGCTCTCCCGTCTTATGGTTGCCAAGGGCGATCTATTTGAAGCCATTAGCGAGCTTCAAATGTCACTGGCTGATAATCCGGGTCACGTTTTTTCTGTCGTCAGCCTGACTGAAATTTACAACGCCAAAGGCCGCTATAAAGAGGCGCTTAAAGCGATTGATGAAAGCCTTGCTGTTCCCGGTAATGAAGGTAATGGCACGCTCCTGAATTTGCGCGCCGAAGTGCAGCGTAATGCAGATTTTCAATATCATGTCACAGAGAACTGGGACGAACTTAAGCGCCTCCTTGGCGAAACAACAATTACTGACATCGGCGCGGCAGACGGCCTGTTCTGGAAATGGACAATTCTGGCCCGCTCCGGCATCGTCAATGGCGTTGGCTTTGAGCCAGATGAATTTGAAGTCGGAAAGCTGAATGCGCTCTATCCTTTCGTGAACTTTATCCCCAATGCAATTGGCGGTAAAAAAGGTAAAACGTCTTTCCACATTGCCGAAAACATGCCGTGCTCATCCTTGCGCGCGCCTGACATGGACGTTCTGGGCCGTTTCCCGATCCGCTCATGTTTCGCAACGAAGCGTAAATTCGAAATTGAAGTCGATACGCTAGAAAACTCTCTTAAAAATCACAACATTCCGAAAATCGATTTCTTGAAAGTTGATGTACAGGGCGCAGAGAATGACATTCTTAAGGGCGCAGGCAAGATGCTAGATAATATTCTAGCCATCGAGCTTGAGACCCATATTTTAGCGCTTTATCACGGCGAGTCTGTGCTGTGGGAGCTCATCGACATGTTGGCTAAAAAGGGTTTCCGCGTTCGTGGTCTAGCGCCGCAAGGCTCCTTTGAGGGCGAAGTCGTAGAAGTCGAAGCCTTCTTCGCCAAAGACCTCTCTTTACTTAGCGATGATGAAATTCAGCGCGTCTTCCTCTGGGAAGCGATTAGCGATTGCCCGCAGCTTCCATTTATGGCGGATGATAAAGGCCTGCCAGCTTATCCGCATCTGGCCAAAACCGTATCACAGCGCGACAAAGACCTCGCAGATTTGCGCGTCACGACGCGCGCTTTGCTGGGGCTATAGAGCAGCGGATTAGCGCAACAATCGTGAAGGGGGATATGTGAAGTTCCTTATCATACCCGGCTTTGCGAAATCGGGCACGACATTTCTGTATGAGCAGCTCGCCGCAAGCGGCGCGCCGATTAACCTGCCTAAACGCAAAGAGGTCGATTATTTCCGCAGCGCAGATAGCCTCGAGGGCTATCTAGACCAGTTCGAGACGCAAGACCCTGACAAAGTCTTTCTAGACGCCTCTCCACTTTACGCTCTTCCGGGAACCGATGTCGCGGCACGCATAAAAAAGACTCTCAAGGGTCATGACGTAAAAATCGTGTTCTGCCTGCGTGATCCGATGTCGCGCGCTTATTCGCATTACATGCATGACATTAGCACACACTTTTTTCTATATGCGCATGGCCCTTACAGTTTGTACTCTCCAGCCGTAATAAAAAAATACTTTCATCCCTTATCCCCTGCAGTTCGAGACTTTGCGACAACATTCGGCAAAGCGAATGTCTCGGGTTTTGGTTTCAAATCGAGCGGTCCGCAGCTTCGTGAAGATATATTGAAGTTTCTATCTCTACCTAAGAAATGGCAGCTTGATTTTAACGTTAATCCAGCCCTAGGTGGCTCAATTCCGCGCCTGTATTTTGATACAGATCGCTATCTCACAATCCGAAGCGGCAAAGAGCTTTACGCCCTGCCGCCGCATACATTTTTGTTGTCCAACATACGCTACCAGCAATATCGCCCTGACTTTCCCGCTCATATTGCAAAATTGCTGCTCAAAAACTCAGCCAGTTGGGACCGTCAGTTTAATCCGGAATATTTGGGCCCGGCCGTGAAACCCATACGTGACGATTACCTCAAATGTTTCGATGCATTGGGTATGAAGCGCGAAGATTTGAAACCACCAAAACTTATCAATGCGAATGATCCGCCGGCGCTTAAGCCTGACATTCGCAACCAAATGGAAAAGCTCGGCACAATTTCTGCCACGCTAGTTGATAATTTTCGTCCAACAGCCAATGGCGCAATGAATCAGTCAAAAACGACGGCGCGACCGAACCCCGTCGCCACAGATCGGCACGACACGCTGCCCGACATCATTAAAAATGTGAATGTCATGCAGGGCAAATCGAATGGCAAGCGCGCGCAAGCTTATCAGAAAGCCCTCGCTGAGTTGGGTCCTGTTCCTGACTATGTGCGCGGATATTTGCGGCATTTAATACAGCTTGGAGATAGCGGAAGCGCACTTAAATACCTAAGGCAAAACCCAAACCTCAATCGTTACATATCATTTAGGGTCATGTTAGAAGACCTTGACAAATTTAGTCACAAATTTACGCAACAGGAGATTATAGACCTGCGTAAATATATGGGTAGTTAGTGGAACACATTATGACCAACAAACCTAAAGTCGCGATTTTATCGACATGGAATGAAATTTGCGGCATCGCCCATTTCACCAAAGGCATTAAGCAAGGACTTGAGAGCGAAGGCTACGACGTCGAAGTTCTGCCAACGCCACGCATGATTCTCGGTAATGCCAAAGACGGCGCAGAACGTGAAGCTGCTGAAAGTTACTGTCGCTATCTTGGCGAGCGCGTGAAAGAATTTGACCACGTCAACATTCAGTTTGAACCCGGCATTTTTGCTCCGGATATGATGACAGCGATGAAGCGGTTCAAAATCATCACCAAACACGCCAAGAACCTGTCCATAACTTGGCACTATCTTGGACGTCGGAAATCCACATCACGAAAAGAAATTCTGCGCCTGATGAGTAAAGGCAAAATCCGGTATGCAATGGCGCTGACTCGCTCAGAAAAAGCGCTCAATAAGGCCTGGGACTACCTCTTTGACACAATTGAAGACATGGGCAGTAATTCGATATTTGGTAAAAACAGAATACCTATCACCCATATTGTTCATACAAAGCGCGATCAACATCTCGCGCGAGCAATTTTCAATGGCGACATTTACAATGTCAAAACCTTAGAGAATAAATTGGAGCGGGCTAAAACAAGCCAAGAAAAACAAAAAATCCAAGGTAAACTCGAGAAAGCAAAACGGCGTTTTCAACCAGTTTATACAACGCCTCTGACATATTTCTCAGATGAAACAAAAGCCACATTTGTTGAAAAGCTAGCGCAATCTGATCTCAAAAATGTTCTGCCCGCTCAAAAAAGCGATGATACGCGATATGTCGGCGTCTTCGGGTTTTTCTCTGGCTACAAGGGCTTTGAGACCGCGATTGATGCGATTGACAGCCTTCCGCCTAATTATGAGCTTTTGATGTTCTCATCTGTGCACGAAAGCACATTGCGTATCGAAAGCCGCCGCGATGAATATTTAGGTGAGCTTTACGATCATCTCAAAAAGCGTGACCGCAAAATTCGCAAAGGTAATGCCGAAAAAGCCGTTACGAAAAGTAAACTTTTGACCAAGATTGACGGGAAAAGAGGAAAATCCAGTCAAGACGCTGTGGATTTGATGAACAAGACTTTCAAGAAGAAAGCGACACTTTCTGATCGGGTCCACTTCCTCGGCGCTGTTTCTGATGATGACTTGGTCTTAGGGATGATGCTCTGCGATGCGGTTCTTTTCCCTTATATCAACTCTCCGCATACGGCCTCGGGCCCTATGGCGCAGGCGATTGAGTTAGACCGCCGAATCTTCGCGTCTCGAAATATTCAGTTCGTTGAGCTTGCAAAATTCCACGAAAATCACTTTGAGTTTTGCGACATCGGGAACTCAATCGAATATGCCCAAAAGATCCCGCTTATGACGCAAGATCGTACAGAACGCGATGTCCATGGCTACCGAGTCATTGATTACCCTGAGCGCGAGCGCAAAAATGACATGGCACGCGCAATCACATTATATGAAAAGGCCATCGCCCATAAGTAATCTTGCTACAGGTGTAAAATGAGCACTCTTAGCCTTAGTCGCCAAGAGCTTAAGCGCCGTGCGAGTTACCATTTCTATAAACAGCTTGGGCGCCCCTTAAAGCGCCGCAAGAGTTTAACTACGCGCGGCATTCCCATGGTGGCAGGATTACTCTCATCACCGATCGGACTTGGCGCCGGCGCGCGGCTTGTTCGCCGCGGACTTGAACTATCTGGCTATGATGTCTCCGTGTGTGATTTGACCCCGTATATTCAACCGCACATGTCGGAAATATCTGTTCGCGCGGGCGCGGTGGATGACGGACTAGGGCCTATCATTTTGCATGTGAACCCAGCCGAAGTTCCAAAAGCCATTCACCTGCTGCGTAATCGCGGTCTGTCGCATCGCAGAATGATCGGCGTATGGGCTTGGGAATTAGAGCGCCTGCCGAAATCTTGGAAAAATTGCGAAAACTGGTTTGATGAGATTTGGAGCATTAGCGAGTTTTCACTCCCAAGTTTGCAGACTTTAGAAACTCCCGCTGTGCATGTTGGATATCCGATTCCTCAAGCGCAGGATGATAAACCTAATCATTGGCGCGACAGGCTGGGCATTGCGGACAAATTCTCCGTTTTGATGTCATTTGACGCACAATCCAGTTTAGGGCGTAAAAACCCTATGGCAGCAATCAAGGCCTTCAATCTCGCATTTCCAAACCCTGAAGATGCGCAGCTAGTTATCAAAATCACAGGGGATTACGGACGTTTTGCTGCGGCTCACCCTGAAGTTTTTAATGCCACAAACACCGTCATTGTCGACGAGGTCCTCCTAAGCTGGGAGATGATTGACCTCATCCGGTCTTGCGATTGTTTCATCTCATTGACGCGCGCCGAAGGATTTGGCCTGACCGTCGCCGAAGCTGCCGCCAACGGCGTACCAACAATTGTAACGGGATGGTCCGCCCCAGCAGATTGGATCGCTTGTCCCAATATGCATTTCGTCGATTTTGATCTCGTTGCTGTCGAAGATGAGTACAATATTTATGATAATATTACAGGCCGGCGCTGGGCTGATCCAAATGTTAAAAACGCCGCCATGCTTTTAAACCAAGTGAAAGATCAAGGGAAATCAGAGTCTCAAAAACTCGCCCATCAGGCTAAGCAGTGGTGGCACAAGCACCACGGCGTTGAAGCCTTTAAAGACCGACTCTCTGATGCGACGCAAAATGCCATGGTCACATCCAAAACGTCCGAACACTAGCGCAGGCCGCGCCTTCATCACTCCATTCAAAGCACTTAATCTATGACACAACGCGTTCTCATTACCGGCATAAGCGGCCAAACAGGATCCTTTCTAGCGAAGCAGCTTCTGGAGTCTGGTCATGACGTGCATGGAACGTCACGATCTATTGGCAAGCCATCTTGGAGATTGTCTCATCTTGGCATTCAAGAAAATATAACGCTGCACGCACTCTCGCCCGATGATGGCTCGGCCATTCGCGCTCTAGCCTCAAAACAGTATGATAAGATCTTTCACCTTGCTGCCGAAAGCTCTGTTGCATCCTCCCTGCAATATCCGTCGCGTACTGTAGAAGCCAATATTTTACAAACCACACATTGGCTTGAAGCGTTACGTGATCTCTCTGCGCAAACGCGGTTTTTCAATGCTGCATCTTCAGAAATATTTGCGCCATCAGAAAATTTGCTGACAGAGACCTCACCACACTTGGCAACCAATCCCTATGCGGTGACCAAGCTCGCGGCGAACAATATGGCGCAAGTCTTCCGAGATAGTTTTGAATTGTTCATCGTCAACGGAATATTATTTAATCATGAAAGTGAACTTCGTGACGATAGATTTGTCACCGCTAAGATTATCAATGCCATCAGAGACCTATCGCAAGACCCAAATGAAGCGGCTGTGCAATTGGGAAACATCGCGGCGCAAAGGGATTTTTCATATGCGGGTGATTTTGCGCGCGGCATCGCTGCCTCACTCGATCATGACGCGCCGGATGACTATATTTTTGCCTCTGGTCAACTTCACTCTATCCAAGAGTTTTTCGATGCCGCGGCGCGCTATTTCGGCTTTACGCCGCACTGGAGCGGCGGCGGTTTAGACGCCATTTGCACCGATAAATCCTCGGGCAGGCAGCTGGCATCTATAAGCGAAAAATTCTTCCGTCCGATAGACGAAGCTGGTAAGAGCGGAAACGCTCAAAAAGCCAAAGACATTCTAGGCTGGAGCCCGAAATATAATTTTGAAAGTATAATTGAACATATGGCTAAATATGGCGGCATACAGACGGCATGAAGCTGACTGTTTATGAAGCTGACTGTTTATAACGCCTACGCCTGACGCTTGCGGAAATAATTGACTATGACAACCTGTTACAACAAAGATAAAAAAGTGATGTTTATCCATGTGCACAAATGCGCAGGTACGGCGATTTCAAGAGCTTTTTTTGGGCCGCAAAACCGAAGCAATCCGGATTGGACATCGCCGCGCGATGATGAAAACTCCACCAAGATTATGAACGCCAATAATGCTTTGATTGGTTCGGATTTCTCAGCACCTGAGCATTTTAGAGCTATTGACGCCCAGAAACTCTTAGGCGCAGAAACCTACAGCTCTTATTTTTCCTTTGCGGTATCTCGCAATCCTTGGGATCGTCTGGCCAGTTGGTACTATTTCCTTCGCCAAAATCAGCAAAAAGAACAGAGTAAAATCGCGCTTCAATTGACAATGGAAGACTTTATTAAATACAGCGTCGATCACTTCTATCTACCGCAATATCAATGGGTGACGGATGCAACGGGAAAGATCATTGTCGACGACATTATCAAGCTTGAAAACCTTGATGCGCGCTGGCCTGATATGACCGCAAAAGTGTCAGATGAGCCTATTCATCTACGTACGATTAACGCCTCGTCTAACACAACTGAACCTAAGCCAAATCCGTTTGCCCATGTCAGAACGGCGACGTTAGAAAAATTCAGAGACGCCTACATTAAGGACTTCGAGCTATTAGGATATAGCACAGATCTGCCTGAGCACCGCAGCACTAATCCGGTCTTTTCAAAATGCCAGAAAATTTGGTCAGAGGAAACGTCTGGCGAGCGGGACATCAAAGCCTTGTGCGAGAAGCATAATGTTGACCAAGATTTTTACATGATTTACCGCGAGGCAAATAGCGCGAATAATTATTCACTTTATTCCACCGAACGTGGAACAGTGCGTGAACAGGAAATTTCTAAGCTTAAAGAAGCGCAGTCAAAACGAATTGAAGACAACAAAAAGTCAACAACCCGACTCCAAGAAAAAATATCTGATCTCACAACGTCCCTTGATACCGCTAAGAAAACCAATCTTGAACTCCGCGAAAAAATCAAAACAGATTACGCAAAATTGCAGAGCAAAATCACTATCCTAAATGACAAAAACAAATCCCTGAATGCTGCATATAAAAAAGCATCAGATAAATCCTAACCCGCAGTACAACAAACCTTGTGCGCGGGTTTCATTTTAAATAGGTTTATTTCCAAATTCCGGATTTGCGGAAACGACTTCTAGAAAGACTCCCATCGTATGTCCGCACTTAAAAGCGCACTCTCTGATATCGCCCAAGGCTGGAAATATCGCAGTTTCTGGCAGCTTTTGGCGTGGAACGATCTAAAGCAGCGCTTTCGGCGAAGCTGGATTGGGGTGGGCTGGATCATGCTCGCATTTGTCCTCTTCCTGGGTTCCAAGCTTGTCATCTTTAGCTTCATGGCCAGCTCAACTTTTACAGTATTTGCTGTCTATCTTACCATTGGGTTTGCCGCGTGGCGCTTTATTATGGGCGCAGTCATTGAAGGGACGAATACCTTCGTCAGTTCTGAGAACTGGATTAAGGGTGAACCCTTGCCCATGTCGGTACATGTGTACCGCTCTGTCTATCGCAACCTGCTGTTGGCGCTGGGCACAGTGCCGCCGGTGATGATTGCCTGTTGGTATTTTGGCACGTCTAATATCTATATTTGGGCCTCAATCCCCTTTGTGCTTATCGCCTATTTACTGAGCGCATTTTGGGTCAGCATTGTCCTCGGCTCGCTGTGCGCGCGCTATCGTGATTTCTCGCATCTGATTTTGACGACAATGCAAATCATGTTCTTCTTGACGCCAATTATCTGGGAAGTCGGTATGCTCGGCGCAAAAGCAAAATATGTGCAATATAACCCATTCGTCTATTATTTGGATATCGTTCGCATTCCTATGCTGGAGGGATATATCCCTTGGAACAGCTGGATTATTGTTGGCATTTTCACGGCAATTGGAATGACCGCAGCCATTACCGTCTTTAGTTTTTCCCGCCGCCGCATTGTGTTTTGGTTATAAAATGGCTTCTATTATCGCAAAAGAAATTTCGCTCGTTTACCCTATGGTAGGGTCTAATCAGCGTGGCCGCCACAAAGTCGCGATTGAAGCAGGCAAGGTCGATACTGTCGGCGGAAAAATTATCAAGACCGGGAAAAGTCACAGCGGCGTGCTCGCGCTGGACAAGCTGAATATCAATCTTAAAGCGGGTTCGCGCTTTGGTATTTTGGGCAGTAATGGCTCTGGTAAATCGACATTGCTGCGCGTTCTCGGCGGAATATACCGCCCCACTAGCGGAGAGCTTGATGTCACGGGCCGCGTTACGGGAATGTTTAATCTTAACCTTGGCGTCTCCAAAGAAGCCACAGGATATGAGAACATCATCCTCAAAGGCTTGATGCTCGGTTTATCGCGCGACAAAATCAAGGAACACGCGGCAGAGATCGCAGAGTTTTCCGAGCTTGGCGAATATATCAACATGCCCGTGCACACCTATTCTTCGGGTATGGTGATGCGTCTTATGTTTTCGACCGCGACCTCATTTAAACCCGAAATTCTACTGCTCGATGAGTGGATTGGCACAGGCGACCGCAACTTTAGAGACAAAGTCGATAAACGTCTAAATGACCTTATGGAGTCGGCGTTAATCGTTGTCATCGCCAGCCATAATCGCAATCGCATGGCGAAATGGGCAAATACCTATATTGACCTTAAGGCGGGTCAAGGCGTACAGAAAGATATTTCTGAATTAGAGCGTGAGATCAAAGAAACCTCATAAAAATATGGCGCTCTATTCGAGCGGCGCTAAGAAGTTTGGATAATGAAAATCCGCAATCGCAATTGTTGCTAGATCCACATCTAAAACATCTGACTCACGTAGCAATATTTTCATATCCGGCGTATTAATTATTCCGGGGCGAAGATGATAAGTTGTTTTAAACAATGAGGCATATTGCTGACGCACAGCCGGGCCGAAGCTATTGGTGAATATAATCGCCGTCATATCATTTTGCGCATGCGGATTTTCCATTTTCACAACGGTAATATGAGTCTTCTTTGGATGCGCTTTGGCATAAGCTTCATTGAGTGGATACTGGAATTTTTCATCAACAATAATACCTAATTGTGAGAGGTCGCGGTCACACCCCTTAATCGTCGTCCCGACGCCGACAAGTTTTCCAATATCCCACGGAACGTCTTGGTAGGTGCATGGCCCGCTTGGCCATTTTGGTGATAAAGTGAAATTATATTCTTTCGCGAACTCTTCGATGAACACCCACGTGCTTTCGCCCTGCCAATGATAGGCACTATTGGGGTAAAAATACGGGTCTTTGGCTTTCTCTTGAAATGCGCCAAGTGGATAGAAAAATTTTGTGTCGGGCTCCAATTTTCTAATTTCATTAATGTGGTTATTTTCCGGCGTAACCTTTGGACAGGCCTCGCGATATTCTGCGGGAGCGGACTTCGGGAATTGATCGGAAATCAAAACAGGCGTGCTGGGAATTGACGTGTAGATTACATCAGCCCCATAGCGCGTAATCATCTCTTTGGATTTGCGGACACGTTTGACATAAGCTTTTTGATAGCCGACCCGCTGTAATTTATCGCAGACATTTTCCCACCATTGAAACGGCGTATCGCGATCTTTTTGACGAAATGGAGCGGTCAAGAATAATGCCCCGTCATTCTTACCAACAATGTAAGTATCACCTGTGGCGTTAAATACATCAAAATAGAATTTACGGCGAAGCTTAATCGCTTGAAAACTCCCGCCAATATGGTCGTTCAAATAGTCATCGAAATTTTTAAACTCTTGTTTTGGATTATCACGAATCTCAGCCAGCGTCGGACGCACTGTCAAAGTGCGGTTTTCCCACACTTTACGCGCATCATGATCGATATAACGGATCATCAATGTCGGGATCAGCAGGAGCAGTGACAGGACGACCGCGTAGATTATAGCTGAGAGTTTTGCAGATTTCATGATTAGAACCTGAAATAGATGAATGGATTATATGTCGAAGACATGACTTCAATGAGGCACAGACCAAACAGGATAAATGCAATCGTCATGCGAATAGCTGTCGCGCGCGTCTTGGTGCGCAAACCAACTCTGCCCATGAATTGTATGCTTTTACGCTCGACAATATTGGATGCAAAGATAACGGCGAGCAACATGCCAATCCAAATATCCATACCGCTATGCAAGAAGAAATAGCTGTTATCCCCCCCTGTCGGGACGACCATTGTCTTGGCCACATCTAAGGCCTGCGGCAGGCTTTCAGCGCGAAATAGCACCCAACCAAAGACGGCGATGACAAATGTGTAGAGCCACGCCATGGGTGACCACATTTTGGCGAGGATGTTTTTAAGACCCAAGCGCTCTATCACCAAGAACGCGCCGTGATACATGCCCCACGCGACAAATGTCCACGCCGCGCCATGCCATAGGCCTGAGACAAGGAAGACCAAGAACAAATTTCGATAGGTCATGAAATTGCCTTTACGGTTACCGCCCAGCGGGAAGTAAACATAATCGCGAAACCATGAGGTCATAGAGATATGCCAGCGGCGCCAAAAGTCTGTAATCGATTTGGCCACATAAGGATGATTAAAGTTTTTCGGAAAGCGAAAGCCCATCATAAAGCCAAGCCCAATCGCCATATTGGAATAGCCCGCAAAGTCGAAATAAATCTGACCTGTATAAGATAAAGCCGCCGCCCACGCGGTTGTTGTCGTTAGTAAACCAGGATCGAGGCCAAACAGACCATCCGCCGTGACCGCCAATTTATTCGCAATCAGCATTTTCTGCGCCAGCCCAATACAGAAAATGTAGATACCCCAATTTAAATTCCCCGTGCGAATTGTGCGCTGCTGTAGCTGTTTTGCCACTGTGCCGTAACGCACAATTGGGCCCGCAATGAGCTGCGGAAACATGGAGACATATGTCGCCACGTCGATAAATGATTTGGCGGGCTTGTGATTACCACGGTGAATATCGAAGGAATAAGATAGACCTTGGAAAATAAAGAATGAAATACCGATAGGCAGCAAAGCCTCTGGCCAAGTCCATCCAGCCCCTTCAATGCGGAAGACATCTCGCACGAAGAATTCTGAATATTTAAAATAACCTAAGATACCAAGCTGCATGACGAGCGCGCTCACAAACATCCATTTCTTTGCGCCATATTTTGATAACAGCCAGCCATGCAACCATGCGATGAACACTGAAATCCCGAGCAAAGCCACGATCCAACCTTCGCCGTAAAAGTAGAAGAACATCGAAAAGGCAAGGATGATAATATTGCGGCGGCCGAGCAGGAAA
>CALLBH010000083.1 GCA_938001945.1 uncultured Robiginitomaculum sp. | reverse complement strand
CAATTAAGTGCATATCAGGTGGCTAACGAAATTCAATACATAAAGGGAATCCCTATGAGAGACGCCGTAATCGTATCAACCGCCCGTACACCTATTGGCCGCGCATATCGCGGCGCATTCAATGCAACGCCGTCGCCCACGCTGGCCGGGCATTGTATTGACCACGCCGTGAAACGCGCAGGCGTTGACGGGGCTTTGATCGAAGACGTTGTCATGGGCTGCGCGCTGCAACAAGGCGTACAGGTCACAGTGGGGCGTAATGCTGTGCTCGCTTCAAACCTTCCTGTCACCGTTCCCGCCATGAGCGTGGATCGCCAGTGTAGCTCCGGCATGGTCGCGATTGGAATTGCAGCACGTAAAATCATGTGCGGCGAAGTTGATATCGCGATTGGCGGCGGCGTCGATTCCATCTCCATGGTACAAACGCCGGAAATGCGCGTCGCGCCGGACCCAGCCGTTATCGCTAAGCATCCTGCAGCCTATATGCCGATGCTACAAACTGCGGAAGTCGTCGCGTCGCGTTACGGCGTGTCGCGCGAGCGTATGGATGAATATGCCCTCCTAAGTCAGCAGCGTACACACGCCGCCCAAGAAGCGGGCGCGTTCAATGACGAAATCGTTCCGCTCGCCTCGACGATGAAGGTCATGAACAAAGAGACGAAAGAAATCTCTGAGCAAAATGTGACGCTCGAAAAAGACGAAGGCAACCGCCCGTCAACAACGCTTGAAGGCCTGCAAGGTCTAAAGCCTGTGCTTGGCCCCGACAAAACGATTACGGCGGGTAACGCCTCGCAGCTATCTGATGGTGCATCTGTCTCTGTTCTGATGGACGGGAAAACAGCATCGCAGCGCGGCCTGTCTCCGCTGGGAATTTATCGCGGCATGGCCGTTGCAGGTCTTGAGCCGGATGAAATGGGCATTGGCCCAATCTATGCTGTGCCAAAACTGCTCAAGGCGCATGGCCTAACAGTTGACGATATTGATCTGTGGGAGCTGAACGAAGCTTTCGCCGTGCAGGTGCTCTATTGCGCGGACAAGCTCGGCATTCCGATGGAAAAACTGAACGTCAATGGCGGCGCCATCTCTGTGGGTCACCCTTATGGTATGTCCGGCGCGCGCATGAGCGCTCACGCCCTGATCGAAGGCAAACGCCGCGGCGCAAAATATGTCGTCAGCACAATGTGCATTGGCGGCGGCATGGGCGCAGCGGGGTTATTTGAAGTCGCATAGCGATCTGCCCTGGGGCAGAAAAATCGATTGATAATCGATATTAGCTATGCGCCGCGAACGTAAGTGAGCGGACAATAAAGATCGTACTTAATAATTCTGGATCCCAGCCTGCGCTGGGATGAGCGGGTTTAGGAAATGGAATAAAATGAGCGAAATTAAATTTGAAAACCGCGTCGCAATAGTCACGGGCGCAGGCGGCGGTTTGGGCCGTAGCCACGCAATGGCTCTGGCCGCGCGCGGCGTAAAAGTTGTGGTAAATGACCTTGGCGGGGCCGTAGATGGCACGGGCGGCAGCGCAACGATGGCGGAGCAGGTCGTAGCCGAGATTGAAGCGGCGGGCGGCGAAGCGATTGCCAATGGCGCGAACGTCACCAAAATGGACGAAGTTGAAGCGATGGTTGCGCAGGCGATTAGCAAGTGGGGCAAGGTAGATATCCTCATCAATAATGCCGGTATCTTGCGTGATAAATCATTCTCTAAAATGGAGATGTCGGATTTCCGCCTCGTTGTTGATGTGCATTTGATTGGCTCTGCCAATTGCACCAAGGCCGTTTGGAACCACATGAAAGAAAATGGCTATGGCCGTATCGTCATGACGACGAGCAGCTCCGGCATGTATGGCAATTTCGGTCAAACAAATTACGGCGCAGCCAAAGCAGGTTTATCCGGCATGATGCGCACGCTCTGCCTCGAAGGCGCGAAATATAATATCCGCGTCAACACGTTATCCCCCACGGCGCGCTCGCGCATGACCGAAGGTTTGATGCCCGAAGAAATCCTTGAGAAATTGACTGTCGAGTCTGTCTCGGCAGGCCTTGTTTATCTGGCTTGTGATGATGCGCCCAACCGCATGATTTTGTGCGCCGGCGCGGGCGGCTATTCAGAGACGAAAGTGTTTGAGACCAGCGGCATCAATCTGGCCGAAGGCGATCAGACCGCAGAGAATGTTGCGGCGAATATTGATAAAATCCGTGACACAGCAGGCCAAGAAGAATTCACAAATGGCGGACAGCAGGGCGCGAAGTTCCTCACCCGCATTCAAAATGGAGAGTTTACATGAGCGATCTAAAACAATTTCGCGCGGACACACGCGCTTGGCTAGAAGAGAACTGCCCGGAGTCTATGCGAGCACCCGTCAAATCTGACCGTGAAATGTATTGGGGCGGACGCCGCGGTAAATTCCAATCTGACGATCAAAAAGTCTGGTTTGAGCGTATGCTCGCCAAGGGCTGGACAGTGCCGAGCTGGGACGAGAAATATGGCGGCGCGGGCCTGAACCGCGCGCAGGAGCAAATCCTGAAAAAAGAGATGAAGCGCATTAATGCCCGTAACCCGCTGCCATCATTTGGTATCTGGATGCTTGGGCCCGCGCTGCTTAAATTTGGCAGCGAAGAGCAAAAACTTAAATTCTTACCGCCGATTGCGCGCGGCGAAATCCGCTGGTGTCAGGGCTATTCAGAGCCAGGCGCGGGGTCCGATTTAGCGTCCCTGGCGACCAAGGCTGAAGACAAGGGCGATCACTATCTGGTCAATGGCCAAAAGGTCTGGACGAGTTATGCCGACCAAGCCGATTGGATATTCTGCCTGGTGCGTACGGATAATACCGGCACGAAACACCAAGGCATTAGCTTCGTTCTATTCGATATGGAGAGCGAAGGCGTTGAAGCTCGCCCGATTAAACTGATCTCGGGCAAGTCGCCATTCTGCGAAACCTTCATGAATGACGTCAAAGTCCCCAAAGAAAATCTGGTCGGCGAAGAAGGTCAGGGCTGGAATATCGCGAAATACCTCCTGACGCATGAGCGCGAAATGATTGGCGAGAGCCCGCTCTCGCGCAGCCTCTCTGAAATGGCTGTGCAGCAAACCGGTACGGTCGATGGCAAGCTTCCTGATCCCTATCTGCGCGGCAAAATTGCCGAAGCCGAAATTGATGATTGGGCGATGTCCATGACCATGGCGCGTATGCTGGCGGAGGCCAAAGCCGGCGCATCGCTTGGCGCAAATAGTTCCATGCTGAAATATTACGGTACAGAGCTCAATAAACGTAAGTTTGAGCTGCTGATGGACGCTGCCGGACATGATGGTTTGGAGTGGGAAAGCGAGCGCAGCGAAGAGGGTAACCTTGCGCGCACATGGCTTCGCACCAAAGGCAACTCGATTGAGGGCGGCACATCCGAAGTGCAGCTGAACATCATTTCAAAACACATTCTTCAATTGCCGGGAGCATAGACGATGGCCTTGGTATTAAATGAAGATGAAGTGATGCTCAAAGAGACGGCAGAGGGATTCTTTGCCGATAAAGCCCCCGTCACGGCGTTGCGCAAATTGCGCGATGAACGTGATGAGACAGGTTTTGACCGCGCGCTTTGGGCCGAGATGGCCGATATGGGTTTTGCCGGTGTCGTTGTTGATGAAGATAATGGCGGCGTGGATATGGGCTTCATGGCGGCGGGATTACTGGCCGAGCAAATGGGCCGTAATTTGTCGGCGTCCCCGTTTCTGTCGACCTCTATCCTTGCGGCTACGGCCCTGCGCGCCAGCGATAACGCCGAGCAAAAAGCTAAATGGCTCTCTGCCATATCATCAGGCGAGGCCGTCATGGCTGTCGCGCTGGATGAGGGCGCGAAGCACAATCCGCATGGCATTCAAACGCGCGCTGAAAAATCAGGCAATGGGTTCAAGATTAGCGGCGCCAAAGCCATGGTCGTTGACGGGCATGTTGCCGATCAAATGATCGTCGCGGCGCGCATGGATGATGATCAAATCGGTCTGTTCTTGGTTGATCCTAAAACATCCGGCGTCGATGTCGAGCGCACCATTATGGTCGATAGCCGTAACGCCGCGCGCGTGGAATTTGATAATGTCGAAATCACAGGCGAAGCGCTGCTTGGGGCGGGCGATGAAGTCTTGAACAAAGTCTTGTCTGCCGGACGCGCTGTTGTCGCTGCTGAACTGCTCGGTGCGGGCGGGGCAGCATTTGAGTCCACGGTGGCCTATATTAAAGAGCGCAAGCAATTTGGCAAAATCATTGGTGAGTTCCAAGGTTTGCAACATCGCGCCTCGCATCTTTATTCTGAATATCAACTTGCGCGCTCTGCTGTGCTCGCTTCTCTGACGGCGCTGGATGAAGGCGATGAGAATGCCCCCAAATATTGCGCGATGGCGAAGGCCAAGCTCGCCAATTTCGCACGTCTTGCGGCGCAAGAAGGCGTGCAAATGCATGGCGGCGTCGGTATGACGGATGAATATGACATTGGTCTTTACATGAAACGTATCCGCGTACTCCAAGAGCTATTGGGTGATGCCAGCTATCATTCAGACCAACTCGCTGCGCAGAATAATTACTAGAAAAACACATAAAGGGAGAGATTATGAAAACCGCAAAAGCCTCTGAGCTACAAGGATTAATCGGCACAAAACTCGGCACGAGTGATTGGATTGAAGTCGGCCAAGACCGCATCAATACATTTGCCGATGTAACCGAAGATCATCAGTTCATTCATATTAATGAGGCCGCCGCAAAAATGACGCCCTTTGGCGGCACAATTGCGCACGGTTTCCTTACGCTTTCCCTATTATCCAAATTCAGCGAAGGCGCAGGTCTTGTTATTGAAGGCGTGAAAATAGGCGTAAATTACGGCTTTGAAAAAGTGCGCTTCATCAACCCTGTGCCGAGCGGCGCTAAAGTGCGCGGCCACTTCACACTCAAAGACGCAGTTGAGAAAAAACCGGGTCAATATTTGCTGACTTATGAAGTCACAGTCGAGATCGAAGGCACGGAAAAACCAGCTCTGATTGCCGACTGGCTCGGGATGCAGTTTACGGGATAAGCACGGTGGGTGATTGAGGATGGCTTGTTTTAAACGCGCCCTCTACTCTGCGCTCAATGGGAGTGTGTAGATGCCCGTTTTCACGGGAATGGCTTGGTGTGGGGGGCTAACCACGCCCCCATCCCCCTCGCTTCGCTCACGGACTTCCCCCGCAAGCGGGAGAAGGTTGATCTTTCTTGATGCGGAAACCTTCCCCTGTTTACGGGGGAAGTGGGCCGCGACCATCGGGAGTGGGTCGATGGGGGCTTTGTCTGTCTCTATTCTCTCATTTTCTATCCTGTAATCTATAAAAAGTAGGGCTGTCCGTGCGGGTAATCAAAAACTGGAAAAGTACCAAAGGTTAGTTGTTTCGTTCTCAATCACCTTGAGCGGGTGATAAGCGCTCAAGTGGTATCATTCACCCAAAGGCAAACTCCACCACCGCACGGCGGTATTGCTGCAAGCGGCCACCGGCGAGGGTTAGTCGCTTTAGCTCTCGCTCGCGAAGCTCCACTTGATACGTTTAACCAAGCCTTGCTTCATACCGCCCCATCTCCAGCCAGCCAACGATCGCTTGCCTGCCCTGTGAGATAAGGACAGTTGCACTTTAGGGCGTGAATAAGAGACAAGGATGTATCTGTTGAAATTTTGGCTAACGGTCTGAAAACACGATGGAAAATATTTTGAGAATCGGGGATATATATTTGCGGCGTGATAATTTATGTATCGATTGAACCTAAAGAGCGTGAATGTGCCCCAAAAAGAATTTCATGAAATCAATGCGATCACAGCGCACCTTGATGCGGGCGGCGTTATGGATTGTGCGGTGGTTCAAAATCTTGACCTGTCGCCGCTCGAATCGCGCCTCATGAATGTGTCGATTACAGACACGATTTTTATGGGCTGTACGCTCAGTGATAATTTTACGTGTTACGCGAGTCATAATGGCGGCGTTATATTTCCAAAATTAAGCGGGCTGGACTTTGAGCC
>CALLBH010000082.1 GCA_938001945.1 uncultured Robiginitomaculum sp. | reverse complement strand
TATTTTTGGCTCGCTATTTGGGATGCAAATGGGCGGACAGCGCGGCGGCGCGCGCCTGCGCCCGAAAAAGGGCGCGGATATACGCTACAAACTCACAATCGATTTTCTTGAGGCTGTGACCGGCGCGAGCAAATCCGTGACGATGGGCAATGGCCAAAAACTCAATATCAAAATTCCCGAAGGCACGGATGATGGCGCGAAATTGCGTTTGCGCGGCAAAGGGCAGCCCGGGCAAAATGGCGGGCCAGCGGGTGACGCCAAAATCGAAATCACTGTCCGCGCCCACAAATTGTTTCGCCGCGAGGGCCAAGATATACGCCTCGACCATAATATTCCGCTGCAAACGGCTGTTCTGGGCGGTAAAACAGAAGTCCCCACGCCCACAGGCGCGGTCAAATTGAGCGTCCCGGCAGGCACAAGCTCCGGCAAAACGATGCGTCTTAAGGGCAAAGGCGTGAAGACAGGCGATCTGCTGGTCAAGCTGATGATCGAATTGCCCGAAGATTTGACGGAGTTGCAGGGACTTTTTGGTGTTGAGGCGAGCTAAGCCTGCGATTCTAACCAGGAATCAAGCCCCGCGCAGTAACCCTATCTAACAAAACATTCAGCTTGCGTTCAGCGCAAATGGCTATGTAGTGGCCCTATGAGAAACTTGCGTTCAAATAAGGTGATTCTAAAGGCTATTTTAAGCCTTGTCAGTGCAGCTGCGCTGGGCTTGACCCTGCCTGCTGTGTCGTCTGCGCAAACGAGTAACCCGTTCTCGACGGATTATACATTGCAGCAAAATATTAGCCCGCCGCAGGCTCAGCGCCAAAACCGCAATGATCGTCGTTTTGACATTCGTCAGGTCGCGCAAAACAAGGTTTCGCCAAGCCAGGCCAAGGGCATTGCCATGCGCGCGGTTCCGGGCAGTAAATATCTTGACTTGCGCATTGATGGCAAAGGCTATCGCGTTTGGCTTGTTAATGATGGCCGCCGCATTGAAGTCTATGTCGATGCGCGTACGGGTAAGCACCGCATCATCAAAAAGTAATCTGTTTGCAAAGCGCGGCGATTCCCCCCATATCTTATCTAACAGGACACCACTGAAAGGGCGCATGTCATGAGAGTTTTAATTGTCGAAGATGATGCTGATTTGTGTCGGCAGCTTGTCGAAGCGCTAAAGAATACGGGTTATGCCGTAGACCATGCCAGTGATGGCGAAGAGGGTCACTTTTTAGGCGATACAGAGCCCTATGACGCTGTCGTTTTGGATTTGGGCCTGCCGACAATTGACGGGATTTCAATCCTTCAAAAATGGCGCGCCGATGGGAAAACATTCCCGGTTCTGATTTTGACCGCGCGTGATCAGTGGAGCGAGAAAGTCTCCGGTTTTGACGCCGGCGCAGATGATTACCTGACGAAGCCGTTTCACACCGAAGAGCTGCTCGCGCGCGTTCGCGCTCTGATGCGCCGCTCTGCGGGGCACAGTAAAGATACGATCGAAATTGGCGGCCTGACTGTTGATACGCGCGCGGCGCGCGCCTTTGTTGACGGCGTACCGATTAAATTGACCAGTCATGAATTCCGCCTGCTCAACTATATGTCTTTGCATCAGGGCCGCGTGATTTCGCGCACGGAATTGGTCGAGCATATTTATGATCAAGATTTTGATCGCGACAGCAATACAATCGAAGTCTTTGTGGGACGTTTGCGCAAGAAAATCGGTGTTGAGCGAATCGAGACCGTGCGAGGTTTGGGCTATCGCCTCATCAACCCTGAAGAGGGTAAGCCCGAGCAAGCAAAATTAGAAGATAAATCTGCGTGACACAGTCTCCGCTTAACGTGGAGACTGAACAGGGCGCAGCGCAGGCAAGGCAGCCGCTTAGCCAAGCGGAGGCCACGCGGTCCCTTGTCGGGCGGTTGGTGCGCGCGGCGGCCTATTGGGCCCTACCTTTATTGGTGCTGACCGGGTTTGCGCTGTCTTGGCTCTATCGAAATTCAACATATCAAATTATCGAAGAGCCCTTGGTGGAAACGGTAACCTCGTTATCGGCCTATGCTGATACGATCCCGCAAACCAATAGCGATGCCATCATTGAATTAAATCGCGAGCCACTTGATCCACGGTTTCAGCGCGCCTTGTCGGGTATGTATTGGGAAATATTATCCCGCGAAACAGGATCAGACATACTGAAAACCGAGATTAATTCTCGGTCTTTATATGGCGCAACGATCAAATTATCGGATAGCGCCGTTGAGCGTCTCCTGTCTGAACCCGGACTTGAGCTGCGCAGTTCGGCGCAAGGCCCAGACCAAGAAAGCCTGCGTGTTGTCGCGCGCTCAATTATCCTGCCTAATATGGATCGCCCCGTGATTATGGTCGCGGGTATTGATCAAGGACCCGCTAATGCTGCCGTGCGGCGCTTTGCGGCCACAGCGATTACGCTTGTCGCCTTGCTGACGCTGGGATTAATCGGCGCGATTATTTTGCAAGTCCGTCTGGGTCTACAGCCGCTTTTTGACTTAAGTAAGCGCGTGGCAGATGTGCGCGAGGGGCGGCAATCTGAGGTGCTTGGGAAATACCCCAAGGAAATTGCGCCGCTGGCGACAGAGCTTAATTCGCTCATCGCGCATAATCGCGATATTGTTGAGCGCGCGCGAACACATGTCTCTAATTTGGCTCATGCGCTAAAAACGCCGCTGGCTGTTCTTCAAAATGACGCGGAAGCGAAAGACCCTGATTTGGCCGCGAGTGTCTCCAAACAGACCGACACAATGGTTGCGCAGGTCAATCGGCATTTAGCCCGTGCCCGCGCCGCGGCGCGCGCGCAGACGACGACTGCGCGTTGTGACTTTGCGAAAACGGTGAATGATCTGACCCGTGCGCTAGAGAAGATTTACCGCGACAAGTCTGTGAATGTTGAGCTCGCCTTGGCTGAGGGCGTGGATTTTCGCGGCGAGAAAAGAGATCTGGATGATATGGTCGGCAATCTGCTTGATAATGCGTTTAAATGGAGCGCGGGCCGAGTGAGCGCGACATTGTCCCAAGATCCAGAGCGGAGTGATTTTGTGCGCTTTATCGTCGTTGATGATGGCCCGGGGATTTCTAAGGAATTACGCGACAAAGCCCGGGAACGCGGTGAACGTCTGGATGAGAAAACGCCGGGCACAGGTTTTGGGTTGGCGATTGTCGATGACATGGCGCGAGCCTATCAGGGCGAAATGATTTTAGGCGATAGTGCTTGGGGCGGCCTGTCGGTGACGCTGCGCTTGCCGCGCGTTCAAGACCAAGCCCTACAAGGTAGAGTATGACCCGAAAACAGCCCATCCATCTCGAAGATCGCAAGATGCGGGGCGCGCGTTTATATTCCCCAACAGCAGGGCGTAATAAGGCCCCGCTTGCGCAGGCGCTTTCGCTATATATGCCGCACAAAGCGTCTGTGCTAGAAATTGCGTCGGGAACGGGCGAGCAAGCCGCGCACATTTGCCAGCGATGCCGGGATGTGACGTGGCAACCTAGCGACCCGGATGCAGAGTCGCGCGCCAGTCAAAATGGCTGGGCTTTGGATACTGAGGGCGCAATGCTGCCGTCGCTGAATATCAATGTTTTGATGCCACTCGCCGAAGAATTGCACGGTAAATTTGATGCACTATTCTGTTCAAATATGATCCACATTGCTCCCAAAGCCAGCGTTGCGGGATTAGCGGCAGTTGCTTCCGCGGCGCTTAAAAGTGGTGGAGAAGTTTTTCTCTATGGCCCATTTTTGTTTGGCGATGATAGCGCCCCATCAAATGTTGCATTTGCCGATCGATTAAAACTGCGTGACCCTGATTGGGGCGTAAGAGAGTTAGACCTTGTTAAGCATATTTTTGGAAATGCAGGTCTAAATTACGCGGGCGTAACAGCTATGCCTGCGAATAATCATCTTGTTCGGTTTCAGAAAATTTAGCTAATGCGCAAAACATGACGGTTTTGTCATGTTTTCGACATGTTTGCGTTATGTGGGAACCTGCATTCAACGCATAGCTAAGGACGATCACTATGGTTGCGACAGTCTTGAAATTTGCCGCTGCAGGAACGGGAGCACTCATGCTTACCGCGCTTGCTGCTATGCCTCTCTCCGCTCAGGTCACTCCGGCCTCGCTGACGATGCCATCGCCATCCGGTGACGTGATGCCGGACAGTATTGCAGATTTGGTTGAGGTGGTCGCAAAATCGACTGTCAATGTCATCTCGATAGAAAATGGAACCGCTGCAGAAGGCGCGTCCATGGGGCAAGGCTCAGGCTTCATTATCAGCGCCGACGGCAAAGTTGTGACCAATCATCACGTCATCAAAGGCGGCGACGCCTATGAAATCAAAATGAGTGATGGGCGACTTTATCAGGCAACTGTCATTGGCACAGATGAAGAAACGGATCTGGCGGTATTACAAATACAGGCGAGCGAGCCATTTCAATATGTTAGTTTTTATCGCGGCGCGAAAAAAATGCGCGTCGGCGATTGGGTGCTCGCCGTGGGTAACCCGTTCGGAATCGGACAAAGTTCATCTGTCGGTATTATTTCGGCTTTGGGCCGTGATGCTGAGGGCAGTGGTCCTTATGTCGATTACCTCCAAACAGATGCTGTGATTAATCGCGGTAATTCCGGCGGGCCATTATACAATATGCGCGGCGACGTTATCGCGGTGAATTCCGCGATTTACTCCCCAACGGGCGCAAGCGTCGGGATTGGTTACGCCATCCCGCATCATATCGCCGAAGGCATAGTCTATGACCTTGTCACTAAAGGTAAAGTAACGCGCGGCTTCTTTGGCGCAGCGTTGCGCACGGCGGAAATGACCGCTGATACCGATGCGGACTTTTTCCGCGCGGGCGCGACGGTCGAAGGCCTTGTACCGGGCGGCCCCGCGCAGCGCGCTGGATTGCAAGTTGAAGACATTATTATGAATATTGATGGCTCAGCGGTTGTTAATTCTGCTGAGGCGACACGTAAAATCGGCCGTATGCGCGCCGGTCAATCTGCTCAATTTGAAATCGTACGCGGAAGCGATGTAATGACCGTCTCTGTCGTCTTGGCAGAACGTCCCGACAAAGCCAAAATTGATGCGATGTCTGGTGTTGCTCAGCCCGATGCCGCCGCGCAAGTGCCAACAACGCCGAGCGGGGATACAGGTCTTGGCCTTGTAGATCTCTCTAGCTCCTTCCGAGATAGCGTTGGCATGCCGCGTGGACAGGTCGGCGTATATGTCGATACGGTTGCGCCAGGATCAAATGCTGCGCGTAAAGGCATCAAATCCGGCATGATTATTCTTGAAGCGGATCAGCAAGCTGTTGCTTCCGTTGCGCAGTGGGAAAACATAATCAATGCGGCGCGCAGTGCGGGTCAAACAGATATTTTAGTCAAAGTCCGTACCCTTAACGGGTCGGAGAATTTCGTGGGCTTGCCCATATAACGGTCACATTTTCGTCGCCTTTGGGCGATATTAAGTGCGGCCAAATAAAGGAAACAAAATGAGAGTTTTGGTCGTAGAAGATGATGCAATCGCCGCGGAATATGTCCGTAA
>CALLBH010000081.1 GCA_938001945.1 uncultured Robiginitomaculum sp. | reverse complement strand
GCGGGTCAAGCCGCGATGACAAATCTGGCGGTATTCCCGCTGGTCTTGATTGTGGCCTTTGCCGTGCTATTCGTGATGCGCAAGCAAGTGGCAGCGGGCGCAGGTGAGCATGTCGCTTTGACCGAGACCTTTAAGGATTAGAGCTCGCTAATCACCATAACGGCGCGCCCGCGAATTGTGTGCGCGCCGATCTCTTCGGAGGCTGCTGGGCCGCGCAGGGGCGCGGTCTCGAAATGGGCCCCGCGGCCGACAATGCGGCGCAGCATCGGCTTTCCGCCCGGTTGAGCCAGTAGCGCGATCTGCCCGTCCTCGACATGACCCTGCGCAATATCAATAATTACAATACTCCCGAGCGGCCCTAAGGCGTTCATTCGAATGTCCTCTAGCGGCAGAGCAATCGGGCGCTGGGCCGTTGTACCAATCGGCAGATAACGCCGCACCAGCGAGGCAGAGAGCGCGGCGTAGCGGCTTGGCCAATCCAGCAGAGGCACTTGCATAAGGCGCGGCCCTTCAAGCGGCAGGGCGTCTGGCGGGCCATCTGCGGTGAAATATGTTGGGGTCAAACCCAAGGCAGACGCGATTTTCACGACTGTAATACGGCGTGGGGCGTGGGTATGACGCTCCCAACTGGCAACCGTAGGTTGGCTGACACTACATAAAGCGCCGAGCTGTGCCTGCGAGAGCCCTTGCTCTAATCTTGCGAGTTTTAATTTTGCACCAAATTGTATCATTGATACGTAGCCTATAGCGGCCACATTATAAGTCAAACTTATATTATATCAGAACATATAGGTCGATTAACCAACATTTTTATTGCGGATTGGCCCATGAATCGAATAAAAACGCCCTTTAGTGAGGTATTTATGAATGAATACTGAAAGATTTGGATTTTCGAATTACAAATATATAACCAAAATATTTTGCGTTTTAGGTTGAAATACTAATATCAATTGTTACCTTAAGGGCATCGGAGGCATTCCTCCATTCAGATTAACACGGCGCGCTCAAGACATGAGATTGCCACATACACAGAGGGTCTTATGACTGGTGATTATTGTACAAAAGACGGTGCGCTTCGCATCAAAGAGAAAATCGAAGCCTATTGGGCTGAGCGCGGAAAAGACGTCAAAGTCGATCTTGTGCCAGGCGGTTTCCTCGCGTCCATGCGTTCTGCGCGCACAGATGTGCGCTCGAACATGGTGAACGGCGTGCCGACATCAAATACGGAAAACTTTGCTTAATCTCTCTCTCGAGTAGGCATTCTCTCTCTCGCCTACTTAAAGCAAAGCGTTCAAGGCGGATGGGATCTCGCGAAATTTTCGCAAGATCACCTCCGCCTTTAGCGATTCTAGGGGGACGGGCGTGTAGCCATAGGCCATCATGATGCAGGCCGCGCCGCTATTTCTCGCCGCGCCGGCGTCAGGGCCGCTATCCCCAATCACAACAATTGGGCGCTTGCCGCGGTGGCCGCAGGCTTCAAAGATGTGCGCTGCGTCGGGTTTTTTTGCACGCGGCTCGTCGCCGCCGACGATATTATCAAAATAATGCGTCATATTAAGCTCGCTCAATAGAGGCCGCGCGAGCCATCCAGGCTTATTCGTGGCCACAGACAACGCATGGCCTTGGCGTTTCAATAGCGCCAATGTCTCTGTCACGCCTTCAAAGGGTTTCGAAACCTGCGCAATATCATCGGCATAGAGGCGCAAAAACTCGGCCTGCATGGCGTCGATCTTATCATCCCCCACAATCACGCAAGCATCAGATAGCGCTTTGATAATCAAGGCGCGCGCACCATAGCCCACCAAATTACGAAGAGCCGCGTAATTGACCTCTTTTACCCCGACATCAGCGATGACGGCATTTAGCACGCGGATTAAATCCGGCGCGGTATCAACGAGTGTTCCGTCTAAATCAAAGACAAGTGAGGCAGGGGTCATTTAAAGGCCTTTGTAAAAGCGGGCAGAAGCTCTGCCGCGATCTTGGCATGTGACGCGGTAGAGGGGTGACCATCTGTTGGCGTCACGCCGGGGTAGTGGGAGACATTTGCGCGCTTAACTAAGGGATCGCTCGCAGTCCGCGTAATTTCATCAAGATAAGACAGCAGCGCGCCGCCCTTACTGCTCGGCCCATCATCACGCGACATGGGCGAATTGATCACAAATATCATGGCCTTTGGAGCAGTCTCGCGAACACGGCGCAGAAATTTGACATATGTCCCCACCCAGCTCTCACGGTCCGGGATGCCTTGGTTGAAATCATTTTGCCCCAAACAGACGCCGATCGCATCCGGAACATATTGGCTGTGATCCCACACCGAATTTGGATCATCGGGCAGGGCGCGCTCAAAATATTGCGGAGCGGTGACTTCACTTGTCAGCCCTTGCCAATCGCGTACAAGACCTTTGCCGCCATAAGCAACAAGATGGACTTGCGCGTCCAATGCGTCACCAAGAATGCGGCCATAAGAGAGGCGCGCATTGCTAATAATCTCGCCCGAAATGCCGTCCGCGCCGGACAGCTCACTATTGGCGCCGCAGGTAATGCTGTCGCCGATGAAGAGGAGTTTGCGCTTGGGCGGCGG